>JAAFHQ010000039.1 GCA_013298445.1 Chitinophagales bacterium
GTTGCACTCCATCGTTTTGTAGTGCTGTCCTTGCTCGTCAAAAAACTTGAGTGGGCCATGTTCATTGTCTCCATCTTTGTAAGTACCTTCTACACTCATCTGACCATTGAGATGGTATTCCTTAAAAGGCCCGTTTTCGGTGTTGTCTACAAAGAGCACCTCTTCTTTGAGTTGCCCATTTTCGTGGTATTGTAGCCACTTGCCTTCAATTTTGTTGTCCTCGTAAGTGCACAATACTTTGAGCTGACCGCTGGGGTAGAAAGACTTGTAAGGCCCATCAAACACATCATTCAGGTAAGATTCAACAATCAAGGTATCCCCACTGGGGTAAAACAGGATCCGTTTTCCATTGAGTTTGTCGCTGCTGTAATGGGCCTCTTCCAGTTTCACACCTTTGGCAGTGGTTTTAGTAAAGACCCCTTCTTTCAAACCATCGCTGTCTCGGCGAGAGAATTGAAGCAAATTTCCATCGGGATCAGTTTCTTCGACCGTTTCGAGCGAGAACTCAGCTAAGGATTCTGTTGCTTCCTGGCTAGGTGAGCTTGTTTTTTTGTCGGAGTTCAAATCAGAATTGTTGTTGATACAAGCCACCATCAACACTCCAAGCAAACAAAGACATAACCCATGTTGAATTGAATTATACATACTACGCAGGTTTTTTTCCAACAATTTCGCGGCCAATACTATGGTAGTTAAACCCGAGCTCAGCCATAACCTCTAGATCGTAAAGATTGCGACCATCAAAGATGATTTCACTTTTCATGAGTTCTTTCATCACCTGGAAGCTGGGCGTGCGGAATACACTCCACTCCGTAATGATGGCCAGAGCATCAGCATTAATGAGCACTTCATACTGGTCCTTGCACAACTCAATGCGGTCGCCAAAATACCGCTGAATGTTTTCCATCGCCTCTGGATCAAAGGCTTTAACGGTCGCCCCAGCCTCCAACAATGATTCGATGGTGTACAGCGCAGGCGCTTCCCGAATGTCATCCGTATTGGGTTTGAAAGCCAGGCCCCAAACACCAATGGTTCGCCCGCTGAGCTTATCCCCAAAATAGGCTTTGATTTTGTCGGCCAAGGTGTAGCGTTGTTTGTCATTTACGCCCATCACGGCATTGAGGATGTTAAAATCGTAGGCAAAATCGTTGGCCGTTTTAGCCAAGGCTTGTACGTCTTTTGGGAAACAACTACCGCCATAGCCTACTCCTGGAAACAAAAACCGTTTGCCAATGCGCGAATCACTCCCCATACCCATACGCACCATATCGACGTTTGCACCTACTCTTTCGCACAAGTTCGCAATTTCGTTCATAAAGGAAATCCGGGTAGCCAGGTAAGAGTTGGCAGCGTATTTAGTCATTTCTGCCGAACGCTCGTCCATAAAATAAATAGGGTTGCCCTGCCGCACAAAGGGCTCGTACAGTTGTTTCATTATTTTACGCGCTCTTTCGGAATTAGTACCTATGACTACCCGATCAGGCTTTAAAAAGTCCTCAACGGCTACCCCTTCGCGCAAAAACTCGGGATTTGAAACTACGTCAAAAAGGTTTTCGCTGGCATGCTCAGCAATAATGGCGTGAACCTTTTCGGCGGTACCTACCGGAACTGTACTTTTGTCGATGATAACCTTGTAGTCCTTGATCAGGAGGGATAGTTGTTTGGCAACGCCCATGATGTAGGACAAATCAGCGGATCCGTCTTCACCAGGAGGAGTTGGCAACGCCAAAAATATGATCTGTGCTGCATCAACAGCCTCTTTTAAGTCAGTAGTAAATTTCAAACGGCCTTGTTTGGTGTTTCGTTCAAACAAAATTTCCAGACCAGGTTCATAAATGGTTATTTCGCCACTGCGCAGTTTTTCAACTTTGTTAACATCAATGTCAACACAGATTACGTTGTTTCCGGTTTCAGCAAAACAAGTTCCTGTAACCAAACCAACATAACCTGTACCAATAACAGCTAAATTCATTTTTTTCGGTTTTAAACGCAAAATTACGGCTTATCCCGTATACCTTTTTTCACTAAACTCAAAAAGTCAAAAACGATTGCCTCATATCTGACAAAAACTTTGATAGCAAAAATTATCATTCGTTAGGAAAGCTAACGACTCAAAATTTTGCGTTACTTTGCGGTATACCCCACCTTTATGAGCTTAGTTGAGCTCAATCCATAAAACGAACGCCTATTCACCACTGTAAGCAGAAACACCTATGCAACACGTTGATCAAGCTATTCTCAAAAAGTCCATTGGCTATGGAGAATACCATGCTTTGATAGAGGAGATTTTGTCCCAAAATCATTATTTGGCACTTAAAAGTATTGAAAACGACATCCACGACACCCGTCTGAATCTGATCCGGATGGAGCGTTTGGACAAAACCGCGCGGATGACTGCCCAAACCCGCTTGCAAATAGCTGCCATTCATACTCCTTTGATTTGGCTTACTATGACCGAGGTTTGGTGCGGAGATGCGGCTCAAATTGTTCCTACTATTCAAAAAATGGCTGCTTTAAACGATAAAATTGAGCACCGTTTGGTTTTTAGAGATCAACATCCTGAGTTGATGGCTGCTTTTTTAACCAAGGGAACCAGTTCCATTCCACTCACCATTATCCTCAACAAAGAATCCTTAAAAGTGCTGGGACATTGGGGCCCACGACCACAAGAGTTGCAAGCATTTGTTTTGGAAAACCTGCAAAACCTGAATAAAATCAAAGATGAGCAAGAGTATAAAATGCTCAATACCGATTTTTTAACCAAGGTTCAACGTTGGTACGCAAAGGATAAAACCTACAGCACTCAAAAAGAATTCTTGGATGTATTGAAAAAAATGAACGCCTAGTGCATTAACTAAGAAGGCTCACTCTAGTTGTCGTGTAAAACTACAATTTTACCCGTTGCAGTGCTGGGTTTTCCAAATCCGGCTTCACGGGGATTGCTGGAGCTAAACACCAGATAGATTCCGGATTGTACCCTGCGCCCGAGGTAGTCGCGACCATCCCAGATGGCTTGCCCACCGAGTGCGCGGGTTTCATACACCAAATTTCCAGCCACATCTGTAATTTTTACGGCAGCGTCACGGGCCAGCCCCCGAATGGCGATGGGGCCGTCGTAGTCTGGCCGAACTGGATTAGGGTAAACTTTGAGGGCGGCATTGTGCACTTTTCCTCCCTCTACCGCATCACTTTGTAACACGATTATGCCACTTTCAGTACCAATAAAAACTTCGCCTGTTTTGGGGTTGACCACAATGTCTAAAATAGCATTGTTCAAAAGTGGAGAATTCAGGGTAGTAAAATGTGACAATTGATCGCGGCCACTAGGGGAAAGAACAAAAACGCCATTGCGGGTACCCACCCATTTGCGATTGGCACCATCAACCGCGATGGTGGTTACTACTTCGGTTTCCAATAAGTAAGCACCCAGGCCATTGATGATTTCCACTACCCGACGAGTACCCCGGCAGTTTTCGTCAAAGGCATTCGAGCCACATTCAAAAATGACCACCCCTTCACCCGTACCAACCCATACGTCACCGTCGAGGTCTACAGCCAGGCAATTGACCTGATTGGTTTGTAACTCGCTGTTGGCAGTGGTGAATACCCGACAACGATTATCCGCATCGTCCTCCAGTTTGCCTGAATCAAATACAATCAAGCCAGCAGAGTTCGAACTGGAACAAAACCATTTATAACCATTCTGATCCACGGCTACCTGGTGCAGTGATGTGACCCCGCATGAAGGTCGAAAACTCTTCCATTTTCCATCCTTGGTGAGTACCGAAATCGGATTGGCTGCCAGGTGATTGGCCACCCAGAGGTTTTCTTCGGCATCAAAAGCTAGGCCGCTGACCCGGGTGCGGGCGGCATCACCCACGGTATTGTTGAGGGTAGAATTTTTTTCATTGAACAGGGTGAATTTATCTCCATTCAGTTCTACCAGCCCTTCATAAAAAGACCCGATGTACACTTTATTGTTGCTGGGATGCGGGGCAATGGTCATCACATCGGTGAGGTCATCCTGAAGGTCATTGGCATTTTCTCCACGCAGATAAGGCGCATTAAAGCGGGTGAATACATTCCATTGGCCGTCAATATAAGAAGCAAAACCATCCGAACGATTGAGGTAACTAAAGGTCCGATTGACGCCTCCGGTAGCCAACCACAGTTCCTGGTCGCGCACGGCCATTTCCCATACCTTGTCGGAAAAAGGGGAATTGAACACGTAATTGCGGCAATTGGCGTCTTTTAAACTATTGAGCACCCGAAACTCCATCCACTCATCCCCCATCCAGATGCGCCCTCCTTGATCTTCTACCGCATAGTTAGGGATGCCCATACAAGCACTACTCGCCTCTTGGCGCGTGCCATTGACATCAAAAGCCACCAGGGCTCCCCGGTCACAATTGCTTTGACAACGATAACCAACCAGCAAATTTTTGCCCTCGGCACTCAAATATTGGATAGAAAAACCCGCACGAGTATACATCAAGGCCGGGCGAGCAGCCTCCATGCGGTACAAACTGCGGTTGATGTCGAAATACAATGTATTGTTGAATACGGTAATGGCCTTAGACTCGTAAGAAGCTGGAAATCCAGACTCGGGGCCTAAAAAATGCCAATTGCTGAAATTTTGTAAGTTGGGTTCAGTAAGGGCCACCCTATAAATCCCTCCTTCTGTAGCAGCATAAATAAATCCTTCAAAACTTACTGCACCATAAACATCCAACCCGGTAAAAGTAGAAAAGGAAAATTCCCGCTTGTTGAGGTTGAGCCGAGACAAGCCATAATTGCCACAAACAAACACATTGTCGGTATTTTCAACATTGATGGCGTGTACAATTTTGTCTCCCACAAAATTGCTGAAATTGGTGATCTGGTTGAGGGTAAAAACGGGCCCAGTTTCTGGCACTACATCGATCACACTGTTGTCGTAGAGCACCAATAAGGATTTACTGCCAGTAACATAGGTCAAAATTTTAGCTTTGGTATTGCTCAGTCCATGTACCCGACTGATCTCCTCGAGGGAAAAATCTGTCTTGTCAATGACCAGGATGGATTGTTCGGCAGCATAATAAACCTTATCGCTGCTTTGGGTGACAAAACGCCCAGTACGTAAAGGCAACATCGACCGCCATTGACCAATGGCCAAAGTGCTGGTATCGATTTGGGCCTGGAGCCCGGACAGCAACAAAAGAAAAAAGAGGAGTAGGATGGTATGGCGCATAGGTATAGTTGAGAGGTTGAGAAGGTTGAGGGAGGTTGAGAAGGTTGAGGCTACCGCGAGCGGCTTAGACAAGGACAGTGTCAAAATCGCTCGCGGTAGCCTCAACCTTCTCAACCTTCTCAACTTTCTCAACCTGCTTTACATTATTCTTTAACCCGACTTTTTTTGTACAATCCACTACTTTCCAGGTATTTCAGTACGGGTTCAGTAACCAAATATTGAATGGGCAAATCAGTAGCGAGGCATTCGCGAATGTAGCTGGCCGAGATTTGCATTTGTGGTACTTGATCAAACACTTTGATCTGGGGATGGTTTGCCAGCTCCCCCAACTCATATTCAGGTCGATGGTAGACGTAGATTTCAAAATCGCGCAAAATCAAATCGTAATTTTTCCATTTAGGCAAAGTAGGCAAATTATCTCCGCCCATGATGAGCACAAACTGTTTGTCCGGGTGCCGTTCGCGCAAATAAGCCAGGGTATCGATGGTGTAGGAGGGTTGCGGCAGCGAAAACTCGATGTCGCTGGCTCGTAGTTTGAGGTTATCATCGATGGCCAGGCGCACCAGGTGCAAACGATCTTGATCCCTAGCCAGTGACTGTTTCTGTTTGAGCGGATTTTGCGGCGAAACCACCAGCCATACTTCTTTCAAATCCGTTTGGGTCGCCATGTAGTTGGCTATGATCAGGTGGCCAACGTGAATGGGATTGAAGGATCCAAAAAAAAGCCCAATTTTTGTAGGATTACGGGTACTCATTGTATAATCTGATTCGAGATGGCCTGAAATCGTTGCCTCGTTTAACCCACTTGTTCACTGATTTTCCCGAATCTACGCTCCCGGTTTTGAAAGTCAATAATGGCTTGGAAAAATTGTTCTTTGTGAAAATCAGGCCACATGGTGGGGGTGAAATAAAACTCGGCATAAGCCAACTGCCACAGCAAAAAATTGCTGAGTCGGTTTTCTCCACTCGTACGGATCAACAACTCGGGATCGGGGATACCTCGGGTAGACAAAGCATTTGTGAAGCTCGTTTCATTGATGTCTTCCAGGTTCATTTTTCCATCCTTAACGAGGGCCGCCATTTGCCGTGTCGCCTCCAGGATTTCCCACTTGGCGCTGTAGTTTAGGGCTAAAACCAGGGTCATTCTGGTATTGGTGCTGGTATTGGCTATTCCTTCCAACAAGGCTCGATAAGTACTGCTGGGTAATTTGCTCAGGTCGCCAATGGCTTCCAGGCGGATATTGTTTTTATTGAGTGTAGAGATTTCTTTGTGTAAAGTATCGACCAATAAGGTCATTAAAGCATCTACTTCGAACTTTGGTCGGCCCCAATTTTCGGTCGAAAAGGCATATAGGGTCAAATATTTTATACCCAACTCTGCGGCTGCTTCGGTTGTTTCTCGCACTGCTTTGACCCCATTGCGGTGCCCAAATACCCTGGCTTGTCCATGCTGCTTGGCCCATCGCCCATTTCCATCCATGATGATCGCAATGTGCTTTGGCAAGCGATCAGTATCAATCAGTTGTTTCAAGTCCATCTTGCAAAAGTAAAAAGAAATGCTTGGTTTTTAAATTCATATGATGTGGCATTTCCTTATCTTGCCACAAAAATATACTAAGTAGAAACGCGCTCCAATTTTTTATCACCAGAACCGTTTATTTGCAGAAGTTTTGTAAATAAGAACAACAACGCTGATCAACCATGATTATCGAAAGCATCGAGACAGAGGTACTTAAATTTGAGGAGTTTGATTACAAACGTCCGGATATGGCTCAATTATCTGCTGATTTTGAGCGACTTTTTACTGCTTTTAATCAGGCGGACTCCTTTGAGCAGCAACGAGTTATTTTCGAAGAAGTAAATGAACTCCGTGCTACATTCAGTACGATGTACAATATATGCCACATTCGGCATACCATTGATACGAGGGATACTTTTTACGATGCTGAGAATACTTTTTTCAACCAGGAACTGCCCACCTTTCAATCTTTCAATACCAGGCTTCACAATATCCTGCTAAACTCGGGCTTTCGCGATGGCTTTGAGCAAGAGTGGGGAGAACAGTTCTTTCGGATTGCGGAACTCAATCGACGCACTTTTACCCCGGAGATTTTAACCGATTTGCAGGAAGAAAATCGGCTGAGTAGCGAATATGTTCGTACCAAAGCGGGAGCTCAAATTGAATTTCAGGGAGAAACCTACAACTTGTCGGCGCTCTCTCCATTAGAACTGTCGGAAGATCGTGCGTTGCGTCAAGCTGCCAGTGAAGCAAAATGGGCTTTTTTTGCAGAACACGCAGGGGAAATAGAAGGTTTTTATGACCAATTGGTGAAAACCCGCCACAATATTGCCCAAAAACTAGGCTATGCCCAATTCACGGATTTAGGCTACGACCGCCTGACTCGTTCCGATTACAATGCTGATGATCTGATTGGTTTTAGAGAAGAAATTGTCAAATACATTGTGCCTTTGGCCAGTCGTTTGTACGAACGCCAAAAAAAACGCCTCGGATTGGATCAACTCTTTTACTATGATGAAGAGTTTCGATTTGCTTCTGGTAACCCCAAACCTCAAGGCGAACCTTCCTGGATAGTTGAGCAGGCCCAACAGATGTACAGAGAAATGTCGCCGGAAACGGACGAGTTTTTTACCCTCATGCAGGACGCCCACCTAATGGACCTTGAAAACAAAGCAGGTAAAGCGACTGGCGGGTATTGTACCTACATCGAAGGATATCGAGCACCATATATTTTTTCTAACTTCAATGGCACCAGTGGTGATGTCGATGTGCTTACGCATGAGTGTGGTCATGCTTTTCAAGTGTTCAATAGCCGAAACATTGGCTTGAGTGAATACAAATGGCCAACTTTTGAAGCCTGTGAAATCCATTCCATGAGTATGGAGTTTTTTGCCTGGCCCTGGATACATTTGTTTTTTGGCCCAGATTCGGACAAATACAAGTTCATGCATTTGTCTAATTCCATTTACTTTTTGCCCTACGGCGCTGCCATTGATGAATTCCAGCACCGGATTTATGCCAATCCAGAGATGAGTCCAGAGGAGCGCAATCAGGTGTGGTCGGAAATGGAGCAAAAGTATTTGCCCCACCGCAACTATGGCGATAATGCCTTTTTAAAACGAGGTGGATATTGGCATAAGCAAGGGCACGTATTTACCACGCCCTTTTATTACATCGATTATGTCCTGGCCCAAATTTGTGCTTTCCAGTACTGGAAATGGGATCAACACAATCATGCCGCAGCCTGGGAAAGTTACGTGCGTTTGTGCAAAGAAGGAGGCAGTAAATCCTTTTTGGAATTGGTAGATTTGGCAGGTATCAAGTCTCCTTTTCAGAAAGGTTGTGTAAAGGAAGTAGCCGAAGACATCGCCAATTGGTTGGAAAATATCGATGATTCACGTTTTTGATTTGAGAAACGCAGAAAAATTAACTTGCCTCAAAAAAAATCGGGAAGTAATTTTTTGCGTCATACTAAGGTGAATAACTACCGCCTTGATAAACCGATTTTTGTAAACAAATACTAATCCCATGGAACTGATTTTACAATGCTTTGCTACGGCATTTACATTGACCTATTTCGCTATTCCATCAATCATTAAAATTGCTTTGGACAAAAATCTGATGGATAATCCCGGCGAAAGAAGTTCACATGAAGTCAGTACACCTTCCTTAGGAGGTATTGCTATTTTTGCAGGGGTGATTTTTGCCATTGTCATGTGGGCTCCTACCCCTATTTTTTCTCAGGTACAATACCTGCTTGGCGCATTTATCATCATTTTTTTGATTGGGGCAAAAGACGATATTGCTCCCGTGTCACCGACTAAAAAAATACTGGCCCAGGTGGCTGCAGCGACCATTATTGTACTCTGTTCCAATGTGCAATTGCAAAGTTTTTATGGCTTCTTGGGGATACACAATTCACTACATCCCTGGGTTTACCTCTTTGTTTCCATTTTTACCATTTTGGTTTTGATCAATGCCTTCAACCTGATTGATGGCATCGATGGTTTGGCTGCTTGTATTGGAGCCTTGATTTGTACGGTGTTGGGCTGCTGGTTTTACCTCACTGGTCAAATGGAATTTACGGTAGTGGCTTTTGCAACAGTAGGCGCAATTCTGGCATTTTTGCGCTACAACATTAGCCCGGCTCAGATTTTTATGGGCGATACTGGCTCTTTGCTCATCGGTATGATCTGTGCCATTTTGATCGTTAAATTCATCGATACCAATTACCATCTTCCGGTGGATAATGCCTATCGCTTTCAAGGTGGCCCTGCGGTGGCTATTGGGATAATGGTCATTCCCATTTTTGATACTTTGCGGGTATTCATCACCCGGATGATGCGAGGGATCTCGCCATTCAAACCAGACCGCCGGCACATCCACCATTTGTTGGTTGATGTAGGTTTTAACCACATGGAGGCAACCGCTATTTTGGTTTTTGTCAATAGCTGTTTTATCTTGTTTGTGTTTAGCTTTCATGCCCTGCTCAACATGCATTGGATCATTCTCATTATGGGGCTGGTCGCAGGTGCGCTCACGTATTACCTGCACAAGCGTTTACGTGGGCTGAACCAGGCTAAACTGCAACTCAAAGAATCTTTATGACGCATTGGTGGCTGGTTTTTTTAGGGGGCGGTTTGGGCAGTTTGCTTCGTTTTGCCATAGCGCGTTGGCTGGCTCAACCTGGACCACATTTTCCCTGGGCTACTTTTTGGACCAACTTGTTTAGTTGTGTTGTGCTGGGCGTGTTGGCGGGTTTGCGCCTCAAAGGACTCTTGCAACCCAATGCCCAATACCTACTGATGACAGGGTTTTGTGGTGGCTTTAGCACTTTTTCTACCCTAAGCTTAGAGGCCTGGAATTTGTTGGAACAGCAACACTTGACTTTGGCTTTGCTGTACGTACTACTCAGTGTTGTTTTAGGTGTTTTGATGATTTTTTGCGGCATCAAAGCTGTAATGATGGTATAGCTTATTTGATTTTTTTTGTTTTTAGAAAAAATCAAACAAGCTCTCAAGTAAAAATGTGCTGGTTATGCGCTTGACTCACGAAATGTTGGACCGGCTGGACCAACTTGAAGCCAAATATGGCCAAATGGGCCAGGATATGTTGTCCTATCTGGACGGGCTTTTGTACGCGGATTATCTGACTTATTGGGATTACATCCATCTGGATACCTTATTGAGCTTGCAAAAGCCACAAACCCAATTCCCTGATGAAAACATCTTCATCATTTACCACCAAATTACTGAACTGTATTTCAAGTTGAGTTTGTTGGCTTTGCGGCAATTGTTGGCGGAGGAACACCCTACTCCAGCTTTCTTCCTGCGCCAAATGAAGCGGGTCAATCGTTATTTCGATCAATTGGTACAGTCCTTCGACATCATGGTGGAAGGTATGGATCGCGATGAGTTCCTCAAATTCCGCATGAGCCTCCTACCCTCCAGTGGCTTCCAATCGGCTCAATTCCGCATGATCGAAATCCTGTGTACCGACTTTGTAAACCTGCTCCATCCCGAGCATCGCGAGAAGGCCACCGAGTCGGCCACCTGCGCCGATTTGTACCCCTATTTGTACTGGCAATCGGGAGCGACAGAGTTGGCTACAGGAAAAAAAACGCTCACCCTGCAGCAATTTGAGAGAAAATACCGCCAGGATTTGATCCAACTGGGTGAAGATTACCGCTACAAAAACAGCTGGCAACGCTACCAACAATTGCACCTGGAAGGCGAAGAAGCGGAACAAATTCGCCAGGAATTGCGTGAATTTGACCAAAAGGTGAATGTAAAATGGCGCTTGTCGCACTTCCGTTCTGCCGTGCGCTACCTGGACAACAAGCCACAAATCATCGAAGCCACGGGGGGGACAAACTGGCAGAAGTACCTTCCTCCAAGGTTTCAATTGGTGTCATTTTTCCCGGGATTGTGGTCGGAAGAGGAGAAGGGAGAGTGGGGAAAGAGGATTGGATGAGCGTGTTTAGACCAATAAACAAGAGTAATCAGCAAACACCGCTGCATCTTTCCCCAAAAAAATGCAGTTTTGCAGCATCATTCATCAAATCATTAGCGTAATGAACTTCAAGCAAATTTTGGTTGGCTTCCTCATCTTAGCCATGCTTGGATTCGGATTTGTCCAATTTCAATCCGATTTGGCCATTATTTCCAGCAACGCCTTTTCGCTGATTGGCATCATCGTGGTGGTGGCCTTGTTGGGGTATGGGGCATATCGGATTTTGAGAGACTAAGATAAAGGTTGAGAAAGTTGAGAAAGTTTAGGCTACCGCAACGATTTTGACAAAGTCCTTGTCTAAGTCGTTGCGGTAGCCTAAACCTTCTAAACCTCCCTCAACCTTCTCAACTCCTCACGGAATTTTCACCTCCTTCACTTTTCTCGGCAACCAAACCAGCATTTGGTTCGATCCCCGATTGCACCAGGAAAAATAAGGCACTGCCGTGATTTTTTGCTTGATGGTTTGTACACCAATTCCATCGGCGGTAGGCACAATGGCCATACCTGTTCCCGTCAGCGTCATCACGCCACCTAGTAATTCGGGATGCCATTCCGCAGCGAATTTCACCTGATCGGGTACGATCAAATTCCAGGCTGAGCCTTTGTGGTCGACACCCTCAACGCAATACACCAAGGGGCCCCGCTGAAAGGCTACGCGGTTGAGGTTGTCTTTTACTTCATCCCGTGCAACAACTCTGCGAATGGGCATGGCCAGATCAAGTTCTACCACGTCACCCGGTTTCCAACTGCGTTCTACAATCAAGTACCCTTCTTCCAGGCGCAGGTTTTGGGTTTGGCCGTTGACCCGTAGTGTAGCAAAATTGGTAGGTGTTGCATCCAAAAATTTATAGAGTGAACCAGCTCCCGGGTTGCCCTTGGCCCAGCCCGGCAGGCGAATTTTTAGTGCGAACTGTTGACCCGCAGTTTGGGGATCAACCTGGATTTTGATCACTCCTTTCCAGGGATATTCCGTTTCTTGTTTGATGCCCACTGCGCCGCTGCTCAGCCCAATTTTTGTATTGCTACCCACAAACAAATTGACATAAATGCTCTGGGCATCAGCTGCGTAAATGTAATCGCCTAGCGAAGCAATCAAACGGGCAATATTGGAAGGACAGCAAGCGGTACCAAACCATTCCCGACGATTGTGCGTACCACTGGAGGCCAGGGGATTGCCATAAAAGAACCGATCACCACTCAGTGATAATCCATCAAGGGCCCCATTGTACAAGCTTTTTTCCAATACGTCAATGAATTTGGTTTGTCCTGTCAGGCGGTTCATCCGTTGGTTCCAAAACACCATACCGACCGAGGCACAGGTTTCGCAGTATGCTCTTTCGTTGGGCAAGTCATAATCATTGGAAAAACCTTCATTGGAACCCGAAGACCCAATCCCCCCGGTGATGTACATGTTGCGCTCCACCACATCGTCCCATACGGTACTCATGGCCTTCAGGTAAGTTTCATCCCCGGTATAAGAAGCCACGTCGGCAGCACCCGTGTACAGGTACATGGCGCGTACGGCATGGCCAGTGATTTGGGTAGTTTGGCTTACCGGTTTTACATCCTGAGCGTAGGCTGTATCTTTCCACTCCGTCCAGGTGTAACCGTGCGCGTAACCATGGCCCCGCTCCTCCAACAACCAATGTGAAAAATCGAGAAAACGTTGGTCTTTGCTGACTTGATACACTTTTACCAGGGCCAGTTCCAGTTCCTGATGCCCCGTCACCCAGTGGCGTTTGCCCGGGCCAAAAAGGCTCATCATGTGTTCCACCATGCGGATACCGACATCGAGCAATTTGCGCTTGCCCGTGGCATTGTAGTAGGCCACTGCAGCTTCCAACAAGTGCCCGGTGTTGTAATCCTCATGCATCGACATGTCGGTCCAACGTTTGTCGATGCCAGTCAGGGTGTAATAGGTATTGATGTACCCGTCCTTTTGTTGGGCGGCGGCAATTTTGTCGATCCACTCGTCACATTTGGCTTCGAGCTGAGGGTCGGGTTTGTTATTTAGGGCATAAGCCATCGCCTCCAGGGCTTTGTACACATCGGAGTCATCGTAAAAAATGCCTTCGAATTTGCCGGGCAAAATGAACAATTTATTTTTTTATCGCCCCTATGGTTTATCTTTGACGGGAAATCCCTGCACCTTATGGCTCAGATTGCAGTATTCCCGGGATCATTCGACCCCATCACCGTTGGTCATGTCGATTTGGTGCATCGCGCCCTCCCTCTTTTTGATAAAGTGATAATAGCGGTGGGTGTAAATACCCAAAAGAATTCCCTTTTTACGCTGGATCAGCGTCTGGATTGGATCAAGGCGGTATTTGCCGATGAACCCCGTGTAGAAGTGGATTATTTTGAAAACCTGACGGCGGATTTTTGCCGAAAAATCGGGGCAAAATATCTGCTGCGGGGCTTGCGGAATGCTTCCGATTTTGATTACGAAAAAACGATCTCCCAGCTCAACGCCATCATCGGGGACGGTTTGGAGACCATCTTTTTGATCAGCCAACCAGCCTATTCCCACATCAGTTCGACCATCGTTCGGGAAATCATCAAAGGTGGTGGCGATGCTTCGCCCTTTATTCCGCCCCAGGTGAAAATCTAGTACAACCAAATTACCAAATATGTCTGACGCTTTTTTTCAACTACCCAAAGCTAAAAACGAACCGGTTTGGAGTTATGCCCCCGGCTCGCCAGAGAAAGCCGCCCTCAAGGCCAAAATGGCTGAAATGAAGGGCCATGTCATCGAAATTCCACAAACCCTAGGTGGAAAAAAAATACTGGAGGGCGAAAAAATTGCCATTCGCCCCCCGCATGAACACAAACACATCCTGGGTTATTATTACAAAGGCGGCACCCAGCACGTACACCTGGCCATCGAAGCGGCCATGGCTGCAAAACCCAGTTGGGAAGCCATGCCCTGGGAAGAGCGGGCGGCCATTTTCCTCAAAGCTGCCGATTTGTTGGCAGGGCCTTACCGCGCCAAAATGAATGCAGCGACCATGCTGGGCCAGTCCAAAAACGCCTACCAGTCAGAGATTGATGCAGTTGCTGAGTTTTGCGACTTCCTTCGCTTCAACGCGGAATACATGGTGCAAATTTACAAGGAGCAGCCGCAAAGCCCTGCACTGACCTGGAACCGCATGGAATACCGGGCACTGGAAGGTTTTGTATTTGCCATCACTCCCTTCAACTTTACTTCCATTGCAGGTAATTTGCCCGCAGCACCAGCCTTGATGGGCAATACTGTGATTTGGAAACCAGCTGAAACCCAAATTTATTCGGCAGCGGTGATTATGGAGATTTTTGAAGCTGCTGGCCTTCCTCCTGGGGTAATCAATTTGTTGCTGGTAGATGGCCCGATTGCTGGTGACATCATCTTTAGCCACGTGGATTTTGCGGGGTTACACTTCACGGGCAGCACCAAAGTGTTCCAGGGCATGTGGACCACCATTGGCAAAAACATCACCAAGTACAAGTCTTACCCACGTATCGTTGGTGAAACAGGGGGCAAAGACTTTATCCTGGCCCACCCTTCTGCCAATCCTACGGCACTAGCGGTGGCGATGGTACGCGGCGCTTTTGAATACCAGGGGCAGAAATGTTCGGCGGCTTCACGCGTTTACGTGCCTCGGAGCATTTGGCCAGAAGTGAAAGAGAAGGCCGTGGCCATGGTGAAAGACATGAAAATGGGCTCACCTGAAGATTTCCGCAATTTCATCAATGCAGTGATCGACGAGCGGGCTTTTGACAAAATCAGCAATTACATCGTAGTAGCCCGTGATGCCAAAGACGCCGAAATCATTGCAGGGGGCAAATACGACAAAAGCAAAGGCTACTTCATTGAGCCGACCATGGTCGAAGTAAAGGACGCCAAACACCGCCTCATGCAGGAGGAAATTTTTGGGCCTGTCTTGACCATTTATGTGTATGAAGATGCGGATTTTGATCAAATGACCGCAATTGTAGATTCTACTTCACCATATGCGTTGACGGGAGCAATTTTTGCCCAGGATCGCGGCGTGATTCACGCCCTATCCAATGCCCTGCGCAATGCCGCTGGCAATTTTTACATCAACGACAAGCCAACCGGGGCGGTAGTTGGCCAACAACCTTTTGGCGGTGCCCGGGCTTCGGGAACCAATGATAAGGCTGGTTCGGTTTGGAATTTACTGCGTTGGGTATCTCCCCGCGCAATGAAAGAAAATTTTGATCCTCCTGTGGATTATAAGTATCCGTTTATGGGAGAGGAGTAAGTGAAAAGCGAAAAGCGAAAAGCGAAAAACAGGTACACCATTGGATTTTCAACTGTTTCAAATTTTTTTCTGCTTTCAAATTTGGAGGGTTCGCAATGCCCCTTTAAATTTTCGCTTTTCGCTTTTCGCTTTTCGCTTTTCGCTAAAAAAAATGCATGAAACCCAATCTTACCGAACTCATCCTCGAAACGCCTCGCCTTTACCTGGTGGCTTGTTCCATTCCATTGTATGAAGCCATTTTGCGGCATGACCGCGAACTGGCCAGTTATTTGGATGTGGAAGTGACGGCTGGTTGGACCGAATTTGGGGATGAACCCAGTGTCTATTCTATGGAAAGGGTAAGGGTTAACCCGGCGGAAGAAGCTTGGTGGCAATATTTGGCCATTCACAAAATCGACAATCGCTTGATTGGCGCAGGTGGCTACAAAGGTGGGCCCACTCGTTATGG
>JAAFHQ010000379.1 GCA_013298445.1 Chitinophagales bacterium
TTTGGTGTCTGAGTCACCAGCTGGAGTGTAAACATCCATCACCAAATCTTGAGCAGCAGGGGCGCCAGTCAAAACAGAAATATTGCGGGCGTACACCACGTTTTTTTGCACCGTAAAACTGCTGAAAACGTTGGAGCGATAGCGCACATTTTGGGCACTAAGGCTGAACGTTCCCACCACGGTAATCAACAACAGCAGCAAAGTGTTGAGTTGTTTCATTTGAAAAAAGTTTTTGTGATTTAAAATGAAATGACCAAAAAAGAATTCAGGAGTTTACCACTTTCACAGATAAACTCCTGAATGTACCATCTTTTATTTTTTATTCCAATCATAGAGCAGTGACAAGTAAGCCAAACGACCAATTCTTGGCCCGCCATAAGTTTGGAATGTCATATTGTTCAGGAGGTTAGATGCACCCAATTTAAAGGTGGTATTGATCTTTTTAACCTGCCAGTTTACCTGAGCGTCCAGCATGTTGTAGCTGGGGATAGCACCCGTAAACTGTGGAGAACCTTCAAAGATAAAACCATCAATCCACTTGTAATTGATGCTGAAACCAAAATCTGGGAACTTCAGGCCAAGAAAGTTTACTGCTAAATCCCGACCAGAAAAACCAAAGTTATACTTGTGTTTTGGTGTGTTAAAAGCAGGAATAATGGGGTCATCACTCAGGGTGTTGAGTTGATTGAAGGAGTAGTTGCCGTTCAATACATAGTTTTGACCAAAATAATAACTGCTACCCAGGGAAAAACCTTGAGTCGTCACCCGGTCGGTAGCATTGGCCGCTACCCGATAAGCTTGAATCGTAGTGGGCAAGCCGGTCGACTGCTCAAACTTGGCATCCACGCCAATGTTGTAGCCAATAAAATCTTGGTAAAAGCTGTAGTAATAGGTGGCGTCAACATACAACTTGTCAAAGAAAGTATTGCGGTAGCCGGCTTCAAAAGTCCGCACCTGTTCTGGCCGAATGGCAGCCACATTGAAGTAGTCCAAAACGGTTTTATCCCGGGTATTGAGGTATTCCCGCAAAGATTCTATGGTTAAAAGGTTATTGAATCCATTCAGGTTGCCGATCAGGATAGCCCGACCAACGTTGTAAAACAGGTACTGGTCTGCCAGTGTGGGGTTGCGAATGGCTGAGGAAAAAGAAACCCGCAGTACCTGGTCTCTGGTAGGCGTATACACCAAAGATGCCGCTGGAGAAAGCAGGTAGTTGAAGTTTTTATTTTTATCCAAACGAACTGAGCCGCTGATTTTTAATCTTTTGTCCAGCTCCAGGGTGCCTCCACCATATACTCCATATTCATAGGTATTGATGTTGACATCACCAGTATCCAGTAAGAGTGACCCTTTAGAATTTGGGGTATAAATGCGGAAGTTTGCACCAACCAAAAGATCCAGATCGGTAATGGAGCCACCTTTATCCGGCTTAACCAGGTCGTTAAATTTGTACTCACCGTGGGTATGATACAAGGCAGAACGGTCAAAAAAACGAGTCCCTCCTTCACTGTAGCCCAAACGAGAGGTGATGCTGTTGAACTCCTGATCAAAACGTGCGGTACCGGGCTCGTAGAAGTCGACAGATTGAAAGAGTGGATTCCCTTTGGCCACTTGAGACTGAGCAAGGGAGTGATAAAAGGCCAAAGAATCCATGACATTCGCTTGACCCAAAAATGCGTTTTGAGCAGTGCGGAATTCATTGGGTCGACCAATGTAGTCGATAGGATTAGGATAACCTTCAATTTTACGCACCCTTGGGTTGATGGTGGCTTGCCAAAAGTTGATGTAATCCGAAGCCCACTTGATGTCTTCCTTGGCGTTGTTTTGCAGTTGTAAGGCGGTGAAATATGGGTCGTAAGAATTCCCAGCATCTTCATGGGTTACATAAAAACGCAAGAAGTACTTCTCATTTTGTTTCAATTCAATTTTGTGTTGAAAGAACTGAATGTCCCGCAAGCTATAGCGGTTGTCGCCTTGATACACGGTTGTTCCGGTACTGTAATTGGTGCCCAGAACCAATTCAGGCGAGTTGAAATCTTTGGCTGGATTCAGGCGGAGGTGAAAAGCAGTTGCCGCTTTGAGGTTTTCAGAGTCGTAGTCTACCAGATCAATTTCTCGGTATCCTTTGCGGTGGATGATGCCCATCCCGATCAGGTTGAAGTTGCCAGTAAAGTCGTTGGAAATCAGGTATTCATCTCCATAGGTATTCACTGCATCATAACCACCAGGGTTGCTGGCCTTACTGGGGGTGTCAAAAACCGGATCGTAATTGTCTGCTACCCAGTCATTCGCGCGAAAACCGGAGAAGTTGAATTTATAAGCAAAAACATCCTTTCCTGACTTGTTTTTAAAAGCATCTGCCCAACGCAAACCTGCTTCAAACAAACTTCTTTCCCCACCTTTCACCATGGCTTCCAAACCTTTGTGCAAAAACGGGTTTTTGGTTTGCATGCTCACTACGCCGTTAAAAGCGTTGGGGCCATAAAAAGCCGAGGAGGCACCTACAATCAGGGTGACACTGTTCACATCCAATTCTGATGCGCCCAGAAAATTACCCAGCGAGAAGTTCAAACCCGGCGATTGGTTGTCGACACCATCAATGATTTGCAATGAACGTACCGGGCTGGTACTGTTGAATCCTCGGGTATTGATGATTTTGAAGCCCAAACTGGCAGCGGTAAGGTCTACTTCTTTCAATGAACCCAAACCATCGTAAAAGTTGGCAGCGGGTGTCTCCGTAATCGCGATGGCATCCATGGTTTCCATGGTCAAGGGGGATTGTACTTTCTTTTCGGAGATGCGCCGCCCTTTGACCTCCACCTGATCAATCGTCACTGCGTCCTCGCTCAATTCGATGACCAGTTTGGGTTGGACACTGTTGAGTGTAACTTCTTTATCCGTATAGCCTACATAGGAAATAACGAGGGTGATGGGAAATTTTTGGGACGTTGATAGTTCAAAGTTCCCTTCCAAATCAGCCACTGTCCCCTCGGTAGTGCCTTTGATTACGACTGTTGCATTGGTTAGGCCCTCTTTATTTGCCGCATCTTTAATTTCTCCCCGTATGGTCGTTTGAGCATAAATGATGCATGAACAAGAGAAAATCAAAATGATGCTAAGCATCAGTGACTTGTATAGATATTTCATGCTGAAAACCGAAATAGTGAGCGAATAATATTCTTAAAGAGGGCAAATTAGTGAAAATTCGCTAACAAGTTAATCTTTGCAAACCGAATTTTATCCAATTGCAGGCATAAGCACCATTTTTTATTCGGAACATTCCACATGTCAAGAAATTAATTTGTGTATGGCCATTGTAAAAATAGGATTGCCAAAATATTTGATTAGTGGAAATGAATGGCGGAGAAGGCAAAGCCCAATAAAAGAGCCAGCCATTTGCCCCAGGAAAAATGGTGACTTGTGTGGGCATCGTTTTCAAAAAGAATCGTAGAGCCAATTTGTAACAGATTACCTGTAACCACTGAAAGCAAGATGTGCAAGACTTTAGGGTCCTGGAAAAAGTACTGGGCGAAAAATGCAGACAAGGGAGACATCCCGGCAAAAACCAGTAACAACAGGGAGGTTGAAACTTTTTTGAGTCCACTCATCAACAAAAAAGAAGTGAGGGCAAAAGCCGCGGGGATATTGTGCACTGTAATGCTCATCAAAAGGTGATAAAATTGATCGTCGCCATTTTTTTCGGCAAAAGACTGCATAAAAGTGCGGTAGCCACCCAAGGGTAAACCTTCAATCAAGGCATGCAAACACAAACCCAACATAATCGAAAAGGCCAACCAGCCCGTTTTTTTTCCATGGGTATGCACATGTCCGTGTTCCACCCCCCCGGACCACTCTTCCAGCAAGAGTTGAAGCGCAAACCCCAGCAACATCCATAGCCCAGTGTAATGATCACCTGTGGCAAACAAATCCGGCAAGAGCTGTACCAACACCACCCCCAAAATAAAGGCACCATTGAACAACATGATGAAGCGCACGAGTTTAGGTTTTTGATCGCCTAAATAAAATGCGGGTATTCCTCCGATAAAGGGGCTTAGAAATAGGAGCAAGTATTCCCAAATGTGCATTCGTGTTAAACTTGAGTCTGTAGAAATGGGGTATTCAGCATGCGAAGATACGTTTTTGCAACAATGTTGCCAATAATAATCCCTAAAATCGCACCAATAAAAATGTCGAGTGGAAAATGTACCCCCACATACACCTGACCAAGTGCAATACTCGCTGCCCAAAGGTACAATGGCCAGCGGATGCGCCGGTAATGCAGCCCCAGCGTCAAACTCAAAAAAGCCGCCACGGCAAAATGATTGGAGGCATGCGAAGAGGTGAAACTGTACCCACTGCCACAATCTACCAGTAATTGCACTTCTTCTTTCAAGGCAGGATCGTTGCAGGGACGCAGGCGATGCACTGAAGGTTTGATGATTTTACTGCTAACCGTATCAGCGAGACCAACGGCCAGTGCCAGTGCCAGGACCAGGTACAGGCCTTGCCAACGGTATTTGTACCCCACAAAAGCAGCTAGTGCTATATATAAAGGTATCCAGGTGGATTTTTCCCGCCAAATGGGCATCAACCAGTCCAACACCGCATTGTGGGCCTGACCATTGATGAGTTCAAATAAAAATTGATCAGCGGCAATGACTTGTTCCATGTAGTAGGATTAAAATTTTAATTTTGCCCCAAATCTAATCCAAACCAATGGCATTAATCAAGTCTATTTCCGGAATTCGTGGCACCATTGGTGGTGTGCCCGGCCAAAACCTGACCCCACAAGACATTGTAGAATGTACCGCCGCTTTTGGAACCTGGCTGCTGCAAAAAGGCAATACGCCCAAAGTAGTGATTGGCCGCGATGCCCGCATTTCCGGGAAAATGGTGCGCGATTTAGTAGTCAGTACCCTTACTGCACTAGGAATTGACGTAATAGACCTGGGTTTGTCCACTACCCCCACGGTGGAAATGGCCGTCGGCTTTGAAGGGGCCGGAGCAGGTATCATCATTACGGCCAGTCACAATCCCAAAGAGTGGAACGCGCTGAAATTCCTGAACGAAAAAGGAGAATTCATCTCTGCTGCTGATGGAGCGGCGGTTTTAGACTTAATTTCCAATGGGGGCATTCAGTACCAGTCTGTTGACGGCTTGGGAAAAGTACTTGAAGGGGACGATTTTTTACAGAAACACATCCAAGCCATTATTGACCTGCCTGAGGTGGAAGTGGATTTGGTGCGGGCTCGGGGCTTCAAAGTGGTGCTTGACCCGGTCAATTCATCTGGAGCGATTACTGTTCCTGATTTATTGGAATACCTGGGCTGTGAAGTGATCATTATTAATGGTGAAACCAACGGCCATTTTGCGCACAACCCGGAACCACTGCCCGAACATTTGCGCGATCTATCCGCAGCCATCCTGGAACATCGCGCCGATTTGGGTATCGCCGTTGACCCGGATGTAGACCGACTGGCCCTGGTTTGTGAAAATGGGGAGGCTTTTGGTGAAGAATACACCCTGGTGGCCGTGGCTGATTATTTGTTGCAGGAGCGCACAGGCAATACAGTCTCCAATCTATCTTCTTCCCGTGCCTTGCGTGATGTCACCCTCAAACACGGTGGCCAGTACTTTGCGGCAGCGGTTGGAGAGGTGAATGTGGTGGAAAAAATGAAAGCGGTCAATGCCAGAATAGGTGGGGAAGGCAATGGAGGAATCATCGTACCTGAATTGCATTACGGTCGCGATGCGCTAGTAGGTATTGCCCTGTTTTTATCCTGGTTGGCCAAATTCGGGGGCACCACTTCCGCTTTGCGTGCCACTTACCCTAATTATCAAATGGTGAAGGATAAAATCTCACTACCTGAAGGGCTGGATATGGAGGCCATCTTGCATCAATTGGAGCAAAAATACCAGCACGAAGAGCACAGCACCATTGATGGTTTGAAAATTGACTTTCCTCAAAGTTGGTTGCACTTGCGCAAGTCGAACACGGAGCCGATTATTCGGATTTATGCGGAGGCGCCGAGTTTGGCGGAGGCGGAGGCTTTGGTAGGGAAGATTAAAGAGGAGGTCTTGGCACTAATTGCTTAGGTG
>JAAFHQ010000380.1 GCA_013298445.1 Chitinophagales bacterium
GATTTTCACTTAAAAAACGTGCGATGATTCGATTGGTTTCAGCATTGCCCGTTACTGGTTTAATCGCACTGCGCAGGGTTTCAGGGTCCTGTACCAGCGCCTCGCGCTGCAGGTAACCAAAACCGCGCAAATGACCATCTTCTACCAACACAACCGCGCATTCATCGTCTTCCCGCCCTTGATCAATGATGAAAAAATTGTGATCAAAGATCTGACACATGTATTCCATGGCCTGAAGGGCTCGCTCATTATAGGCTTCCGGGGATTCTTTTTGCACACAAGCTCCCGCACATTGCTGGAGGTGGAAATGAAAACACGGGCCTGTGTTGGGGCTTAAGTTGAGGAGTTTTTCACACAATTCAAATTTTTGACGGGCGGAGCTCAGTCGGCCTTTGGCTGAAGAAACTTTTGGGAATTCAGCCAGGATATCCAGTTTACGGCGGGTCTTGGAGGCCGTTTCGGCCACCCCGAAACAGAGGTACCCCTGTGGATTGTAATAACTGTGCACCACATAGGGGAACTTGCGGGTACGTTGAGCCCGGTTGATGCCTGGCAAGAGGCGTTTGATTTCAAAAGACTCGTGCAAGAGGGCTATCAATTCACTGCCAGTGGTTTCGTAAGTGATATCGTGTACCTGTTCCTGGAGCTTTTGGGCTTTATCCGTTTTGTCGGCAAAATGTTCGGCAATGCGTTTTTGAATGTTGATGCTTTTGCCCACATACACGATTTCATTGGCCTGATTGTGAAAATAATACACCCCACAAGCTTCGGGTAAAGCGTGAATGGTTTCCAAACTCAGGTTGTTGGGTAGCATCGATTCTTTGATACCCAGATTGATCAAGAGGTCTGCTTTTTCCCGGTTGTCTTCGTGCTGTAAAATGTATTCAAGCACCTTGATGGTGGCTTGTACATCCCCCATGGCTCGGTGACGGGCATGGTTGTGGATGTTGAAATGGCGGGATAGGGCGTCCAGTCCATAGGCATGGAGGCCGGGAATAGTTTGACGCGCCAGGCGCAAGGTGCACAATTGCCGCCGGGTATAGGTATAGCCCAAACGTTTGAATTCCTCCCCAACAAAGCTGTAATCAAAACGGGCATTGTGGGCGACGAAAATGGCCCCCTCGGTTATTTCTACAATTTTGCGGGCTACCTCAAAAAAACGAGGAGCATTTTCCACCATTTGATCAGTGATACCTGTCAATACCGTAATGTTCCAGGGAATGGGTGTTTCGGGATTGATCAGGCTTTCCCAGCTGTCGATGATTTGATTGCCATCGTGCAGAACTATAGCGATTTCGGTAATGCGATCGCGAGATGCTTTTCCTCCAGTTGTTTCTACATCAATAATGGCATACTTTTTTTTCATTCGCTTTCGTGCATATACTTTTTGAAAGTTGGCTGATCAGGAGGCTGCAAGTCTCAAAAATAATGAGTTGAAATGGAGTTTTTCAAAAAAATTGTTCCTTTGTAGTGGGGCAAAAACAAGTGTTCATTTTTCTTGAGCCAAAGGATTAGATAAGGCACTTGAAATGAATCGTTTACTTATCTGATCCTTTGTCAAAATGAACACTTGTTTTTTTATCGCCCGTTTTATTTTTTTTCATAATTCCGGATGGCTTTGATGAACCGATAGCCAAATTGCACCAGTTTTTTTTCACCCACACCTGAGACAGCCAGCATGTCGTCCTCGGTTTGGGGTTTGCTGAAAGCCATTTCTTCGAGGGTAGCATCCGAAAAAATGAGATAGGGTGGAATGCCTTCTTTTTGGGCAATTTCCTTGCGGATTTGGCGCAGGTGCTCAAAGAGTTCATCGCGTAGGCGTTCTTTTTTGAGCTGAGTAGGCGCCTTCGTTTTGGCATTGGCCTGTTCTTGCTCCTGCCGCTCTTTGTAACTGGTTGGTTTGATGAGTTCTACGCTGAGATTTTTAAACAAAACGTCTTGGCTTGCTGAGGTCAGGCGCAGCACATTGGCGGCATCATAGGCGACTTCCAGGTAGCCCAGGTTGATGAGCTGCATGAGGTAATGTTGCCAGTCCCATTGAGAAAAGTCGCGACCAGCACCGTAGGTTTTGATGGTATCATAACCCAATTGTTTGATTTCCCGACGCCCGGAGCCCCGCAACACATCGATGAGCATACCCATGGGAACTTGTTCATTGAGGCGGTAGACGGCAGATAGCGCTTTTTGAGCAATCACAGTGCCATCAATGGATTGGGGAGGATTGCGGCAAATGTCACAATTGCCGCAGTTTTCACTCAGGTTTTCGCTAAAATAAGCCAGGAGGATACGTCGGCGACAGGCCAGGGATTCGGCGTATTGTTGCATACGTTCCAGCTTCACCAACTGGATTTCATTTTGAGCGGCATTTTCCCCGTTTTGGATGATGTCGCGCAGCATACTTACGTCGGCGAAACTGTAAAACAGCAGGGTGTCGGCTTTGGCGCCATCCCGGCCAGCTCGACCAATCTCCTGATAATAACCTTCCAGATTTTTGGGCAAATTGTAGTGGATGACCCAACGCACGTTAGATTTGTCGATGCCCATGCCAAAAGCCACGGTAGCGCAGATGATGTGCAAATTGTCGTTGATGAAGTGATCCTGGATTTTGGAACGACGATCGGGCGACAAGCCTGCGTGATAGGCTTCGGCTTTGAAGCCTTTTTGTTTTAGTTTGTCGGCTATGTCTTCAGTGGCTTTGCGGCTGAGGGTGTAAATGATGCCCGCTTGTTTGGGGTGTTTGCGGACAAAATCTTCAATTTGTTGCAAACGTTGTTGGCCGGGGCGAACCTCCAGGCTCAAATTGGGGCGATCAAAGGAGGCGATGAAGATTCCGGGTTCTTCCAATTTGAGTTGATCAACGATGTCTTTGCGGGTCAGTTTGTCGGCAGTAGCGGTAAGGGCCACCACCGGGACTTTGGGGAAATGCTGTTTGAGCATGCCCATTTGGGTGTACTCTGGGCGGAAATCATGCCCCCAAGCGGAGATACAATGCGCTTCGTCGATGGCAAAAAGGTTGATTTTTCCCCGTTTGAGGATGGAGACAAAATTGCCTGAAACCAGTTTTTCTGGCGAAACATATAGCAGATCCAATTCACCGGCATAAAAAGACTCTTCTACACGCAATTGCTCCCGCGAATCGTTGGTACTGTTGATGAAAGCCGCAGCAATACCATTGGCTCGCAGCCCCTCAACCTGGTCTTTCATCAGAGAGATCAAAGGGGAAACTACAATACAAGTGCCTGGAAGGGTAACTGCCGGGATTTGAAAACAAACCGATTTGCCCCCACCGGTTGGCATGAGCACCAGAGCGTCTTTTCCCGAAAAAATCGCGCGGATAATGTCTGCCTGCAAGGGCCGAAATTGATCATAACCGAAGTATCGCTTGAGGGCGAGTTTTGCTTTGTCTAGATTCATGCGCTTGCCTCAACAGTTTTGCGTACAAACATAAGGAACGGAAATGAAAAAAAGAGGCGGAAAACTATATGCGCTCAGCGCCTGTAAAATTTTACAGGCGCTGAAAGGGTATTTACTTAGGGCGGAAAAAGCAGAGCCCTCGATAATTCCGGGCAGGATATGAGGGCTCTATGGAGGTATTATATTTTATTTAACAGGGTTTTAGATGTTTAGTAGATGATAATGTAGAAATGGCTTTAACCTGGATCATCCACCGCATAGAATATAACCAAACATTTTCAATGACCCAAAGATAAGGGTAATTGTGGAAGTTGAAACCCCATAAACATGGGGTAGGAAGGGTGTGGGTGTGACAGTGTGGGTGTGTTGGGGTAACTCTAGGTGGTTGCCCTTATTCTGGCCAAACGGTTGGCCCAAGATTTAATCAAGAAGGAAATTTTTGAACTTTAAGAGGATTATGTACTTTACCTTCTTCAATAATTTACCTGGTATGATCTTATTTCTCGATACCGAAACCACCGGCTTGCCCCTCAACTGGAGCGCACCCATCAAACAAGTCAGCAATTGGCCGCGCATGGTGCAATTGGCCTGTTTGTTGTACGACGAAGACGGGACATTGTTGGAAGAGCGCAGTTACATCGTTAAGCCGGAGGGATTCACCATACCTTATGCCTCGGTTAAAATTCACCGCATCAGTACGGAAAGGGCTTTGGCGGAAGGGCAAAACTTGAGCGTGGTGTTGGACGAATTCAAATTGCTGCTGGAGAGGACTTCTTTGCTGGTGGCCCACAATGTCAATTTTGACCACGCCATCGTTGGCGCGGAATATTACCGCAAAATTCAACAAGACCCTTTGTTGCCCCTGCGCAAATTTTGTACCATGACCAGCCCCGAAGTCATCACGCATTGCGCCTTGCCTGCCAATAGCCCGAGGGGTGGTTACAAGTGGCCTAAACTTGAAGAGCTACACTACAAACTTTTCAAACAAGAGCTGAAAGGTGCCCATGACGCCCTGGTCGACATTCAAGCAACCGCACGCTGCTATTGGGAACTGCGCAGGCTAGGCGTCATTTAACCCAAAAAATAAACCTTGTACCCGCCTGCGGCGGGATTTTAAAATGGCCACAAAGACACAAAGACACAAAGACACAAAGTTTGACAAGGTCGCCCTCTTTGAGCCTTTGTGTCTTCGTGGCAAAAAAAACTTGAATCATCCACCGTAGGTGGGTTTTAAATAGAGGTAGCCAACTCATGATCGTATCCATCACCGAAGCCCAGGAACTCGCTTCCCACTATTTCAAGCTGCAAGGCCAGATCAAACAACTCAGCGGAGAAATAGACCTGAACTACCTGATCGAAAGCAGTACAGGAGAAAAATTCTGCTTCAAAATCGCCCATGCCCATACCAATGTGCCAGAATTGGAGTTTCAAAATGCGATGATGGAACACTTGCAAGCCGCCGGGTTGGGACTGGAAATCCCGGTGCCGCTGAAAAGTGTTGGAGGTGAAACAATAGTCCATCACCATTTTCCTGGGAAAGAACTCCGGTATCTCCGCGCCTTGACCTGGGTAGAAGGTCGCTGTTTCGCCGAAGCCAGGCCACATACTCCCATTTTGTTGGAAAAAGTAGGTGCCTTATGCGGGAAACTCAGCGCAGCACTCGCCAATTTTGAACACCCTGCCGCCCATCGTTGGATCAAATGGGACCCTTCACAAGCGGCTTGGACCAAGGACCACTTAGGTGCAATCCAGAACCGAGACAAAAAAGCATTAGCAGAATGGGCGCTGGATTTATTTGAACAAAAAGCATTGCCCCATTTGCCCCAACTGCGCCAATGTGTATGCTACAACGATGCCAATGATTACAACATCCTGCTTAGCTTCGATCCCCTTGATCCTGAAGTTCCTGGAGTGATTGACTTTGGCGATGCTGCATATACCCATACCCTCAATGAGCTAGCCATTGCCATCGCCTATGCAGCCATGGATAAACCTGATCCGCTGGCGGTGATTCGCCAAATGACGCGGGGGTACCACCAGTGTTTTCCATTGCAGGAAGGAGAAGCTATGGTTTTGTTTCCGCTGATCATTGCCCGTTTGTTGATCAGTGTGGTTTGTTCGGCGCAAAATTTGTTGGCCAATCCGGAGAATGAGTACTTACAAATCAGTGACCGGCCAGCTTGGGATTTATTGGCAAAACTCCAGCAAATCCCATCCGCGCTCGTTCATTACACCATTAGGGAAGCTTGTGGCTGGCCAGCACACCCCCAACTGACTCAATTTGAAGCCTGGATCAAACAGCAGGTAGGGGAGTTTGCGCCACTAGTTGCAGCTGATTTGCGCAATAAAAGTACCCTTTGGCTGGATTGTAGTGTAGGCAGCCCAGAATTGGGCAACTATGCGGATATTGCCGATGCTGAGTTGTTGCACCAGCAAATTTTGGCGACTATGCGCGCTGCAAAAGCGGAAGTTGCAATTGGTCGCTACAACGAGGTCCGCCCCTTTTACACCACCGACGCTTACGAAGTACAAGGCAATGAAGGCCCGGAATGGCGGAGTGTACACATTGGACTAGACGTGTTTATGCCGCCAGGTACGCCGGTTTTTGCCCCTCTGGCTGGGATAGTGCACAGTTTTCAAGACAATGCTGCCGATCGGGATTATGGCCCA
>JAAFHQ010000381.1 GCA_013298445.1 Chitinophagales bacterium
ACTGCGGGCCAAACAGCTTACCCATGCTTGGCTAGACGCAGGATCTAGGCATCCGCGACCGTCGAGCCCGCTCGCGCAGCGAGCATTTTGGGATCGACGAGCGCCCCACGAAGTGGTTGGTAGGGAGGTCAACATAAGCGAGAATCTCTTTTAGGTGTGACATCTTACCCCCCACTACGCGGGCGCTCGTCGATCTTTCACCGACGCTGCGCGTCAGCTCTACGATCGCATATACGAAAGCCTACCGCACCTTGAACATTTTACCCATGATTGCACAAAGAGAAAAAAACACCCCCCAAACAACACAAAGAAGCACTCTGTCAACGTCTACCTTTGTGCCCTCCGCGTCCTCTTTTTTCCCCTTTGTGCTAAACAAATGTCGTTGCGGCAGCCCACTTCAAAAATCAAAAGTCATGTATTCGGAATTCATCACTCAAAAAAAATTTTCTGAGTGATGAGTTCCGAATACATGACTTACGAGTATTGAAGTGGAAGGATGAGTGAATGAAGGACGAGTTTAGACGTAAAAACCTACACCGCCTTCTGCCACCACTTACTCAGCACCAAATACAACACCCCACAACCCAACCAGGCCGGCAGCGTCAAAAAGGACAAAAAGATTCCCTGCGTCACCGACAGCAGATAACACAGTCCTGCACTCAAGACCCAGGCTACTAGCACTGCCATGTTGAAAGAAATTCCCGCCTTTTCAGCGTAATTGCTGATGATGCCAAACCTAGCCCCAAAAAAATGTTCAAAGGCAATGATGGCGCCAATGGGAGCCAGGATGAAGCCGTACAGGGCCACAAAATCCAACAACTTCATGGCAAAAGCCGGGAAAATGCCCGCAACTGTAGCAATCCCCCCCGCCAGCATGGTCATCCAAAACGTAGAAGACTTAGGGACAATGGCCTGAAACGCCAGACCCGCCCGATAAATCGTAGGATTGGCCGTTGTCCAACTTGCCAGGATCACGGCAAGAATGCCAAAGATGCCAATTGCATTGTAGGCCATTGGACCAGGAGCAACCGGAGGTACGTCACCTGCTGCCAAAATACCTTGGGCTTCCGGTGATTTGAGGTACACCGCGTACAACAATGCAGCCGCAATCCAGGCCATGTAATGTCCGACGTACATGCCCGCTGCTGTGGTCCAACCCGCACTAGCCTTGCGGGCATAACGCAACACCGAAAGGTCAGACATGCCGATGTGCATGGCCGCATTACAAAACCAGGACCAAATCGCCACGTGCCAAAAGGTGTATTTCAATTTCCCGGGAAAGGGCTCTGATCCCTCGCCCCAGATGTTCCAAAAATCACTGAAATTTTTCACCTCCAATTGACCCAATGCCACGATTGCAGCAGCAATGAAGGCCAGGACGATAAAGGGCGACATCCAGTTTGCCACCTTCGCCACGGAGTTGTACCCGCGAGCAGCGATGATGGAAATGATCACTCCCGTAATGATTACAATCAGCACCCAGGGAACGCCATTGGGCATGGTGTCATTCAAGGCAGGCATCGGCAAATTGAATGGAATGCCGACCGCCGTAGTCGAAACGGTGATCATTGAGCCGGCCAAAAAGCAGAACAAAACGCCATTGGCCACATTGTAAATGGTGACCAGTTGTTTGCCGCAGATTTTTTCCAATTGGTAATACAGGGTTAGGCGGTGTTTGACGGCAATTTCTGCGGTCAAAAAACGCCAGCACAAAACGGCTAAAAAATTGCCCAGGAGTAGCCCAATGATGAGGTCAAATGCACTTACTCCAGCGGTGAGAAATAGTGGCCCGATCATAAATTCGGTTCCGGCGACGTGCTCTCCGGCATACATCCCCAAAAAACTTCCCCAGCCCTTGAGTTGGGATTGGGGCACGGGCTCACGCTCAAATTCCTCGTTTTGAGCGACGATTGTTTGCTCCATTTGGACTTCTGACATAGGTTTTTTGTTTTGTTCGGCCTAAAAGTAGGAATAATTTGGTGAGGAGTTTCCTGTACCCTTCTGCTCGGCTAGGTTATTTCACCCAAAATTCGGTCAAACCAGCATGCCCTTTTCCATCTCTGACCAATTTGTCGCTGGGTGTACTGGGGTCAGCCGTCCAATCGCCGTCTACGATGAACTTGTAGAGGTATTTACCGGGAGGAAGCTCCAGGCGGCATTCCCAACCATCTGCGGTTTTGGCCAGAGGTGTGCCAAACATGTTCCAGTTGTTGAAATCGCTGACCAAACTGACTTGCTGGGCCTGCAAAAAACCTTTGACCTGAAAATGGGCATTGCCCACGAGGCTGGGGATAGGGGAGTTAAAGGTTTTGCGGGGCAACAATTCGGCACGCTGCGCAACTTGATAAGCCAGGTAAGCGACCAGTTCTGCATTGGCTTGCTGATCTTTGATTGGCACGTATTCAAATAGGTCCACATTGGTATGGTGCACCGCTGTTATGTAATCCAGGGGGTCTTGAATGAACTGAAAAGCGGGAATATTCTGAAAATCAAATAACTCGTGATCCGTTTGATTGGCGTTTTGTAGGGTCAAAATAGTGTCGGGCGCAAAAGCACGGAGCATATCCGCAAAAATGGGTTTGAGCGCCGGGTTCGCCATCAGGTAAATCCCTCGGATTTTACCCGCACCGTTGTCGAGGTTGAAATAGGCCGAAATTTTTGATTGCTCTTTTTGCGGGGCAGCAGTGTTGAGGTCGCCCACTTTTTGTTCTACATAAGCCGCCGAACCTGCAAAGATTTGCTCTTCGCCGCCCCATAAAGCCAGCCGAATGCTGCGTTTGGGTTTTAACCCGGTGGCTTTCAGCAGGCGCATGGCCTCCATCATCACGGCACAACCTGCGGCATTGTCGGTAGCGCCAGTACTGGCGTGCCAGCTATCGAGGTGAGCACCGATGATCACCAGTTCATCTTTCAATTGAGGGTCGCTGCCTTCAATTTCGGCAATGACATTGACATTGTATTTGGGCTCCTCGTAAAATTGGGCTTGTAACTCCAGTTCGATTTTGGGTTTGATGCCCAATTGAATCAAGCGCAACAAACGCCCAAAGTGCTCATTGGCAATGACAAAGGAAGCAATGGGCTGAATATCGCCCCGGCGCATGTAGGAAGGAATGGCTCGATTGCCGTCGGCGTGCAAAATGCCGTAGGGGAAATCGCTGGGTTCGAGCAGGGCCAATACTTTTTCCTGCCTGCAAAAATTGAAGAATTGCTCGCGGCGTTTACGCAGCAGGTTTTGAAACTGGAAGGCTTGGGGCGTAGAGCGGCGGCTGTGGTAACCGATGAGCAGGTCGTTGGGGTCGGGGTTTTCGGCGGCTTGTTGCAAAAGGGTGGGGGATAATTTTTGGGCAAAAGGCTGAAATACATTGCTGACGGGATGGTAATAAGCGCCCAGAAGCACAATTTTACCTTTCAATTTCCCTTTCAAACCATAAATGGAATCGAGGGTGGGCAGGTAAATGACTTCACCCGTTTGGGCTCCTTGGGTAGAGGCGGTATAGGCCAAGGGGTAAGCCTGGATGTGGCTGTACTGGGGTGCAATCATTTTTAGGTGAAAATCCTTTACTGCCCAGCCGCGCTGGCCTTTGTCGAAGGACTGGAGTTGGGTGTTGGGGATGCTCCAGGATTTGAGCTGTTGTTGGGCCCAGAGGGCGGCCTGGTAATAGTTTGGCGTTCCCATCAGCCGGGGCCCATGTACATCGGCCAATTGGCTCAGGGTGTGCATGGCCTGGGAGTTGCGGGCGGATTCCTGACGGATGGCGGTTAGGATGTTGGTGTTATTTTGAGTTGTTGCCTGGCCGATGGCAAATAAGCTGAAAAACAAAAGGATAATATGATGTTTCATGCAAAGGTGGTTCATTTATTGGTAGCAAATTTAATGGAGTCCGAATTCCAGGTAGCTGAATTTTTTATCGAGTCAATTACCTCCTCCGGTTCATTAACGAAGTTCCACATTTGTAAATGCTTTTCATGCATGAAATTTTCAGATACGCACCTTTCCAACATCTCTTTGAGGGGGGTATAAAATCCATTGGTATTCAGGATAACGATAGGTTTGGTGAATTGCCCCAAGCGCTTTAAGGTGATTGCCTCTAATAATTCTTCCAAGGTTCCGCTACCGCCTGGCAAGGTTACCAATCCGTCAATTCCCTCTAAAAACTTGGATTTCCTTTCTTGCATGGTATCGGTAAATTCAAAATCAGGGACTTGTTTGTGAGCCCATTCCACTTCATTCATGAATTTTGGCATAATCCCCTTGATCTTGCCCCCAAGAGCTAAAATGGTATCAGCCAATTTGCCCATCAGGCCAATGGCCCCTCCGCCGTAAACTACTTCTATATGGTTCTCAACGAAATACCTTGCCAATTTTTCGGTTGCATTGAAATAGGATTGGCCAATTTTGGCGCTAGAGGCACAGTAAACACATATTTTCATGGTCCTTCTTTTTTGTTGTTTTTGCTTGTGACCAACATAACCTTGTTGAATCGGACAAAATTAAGATCGGCATTTAATTTTTTTGAGCGGTTTGGGTTTAATCACATTTTACAACCATTTCATCCCATTTTGTATGTAATATGCCTCCACATTCTCTAGATTCACCATCTCAATACCACAAATGAAAGGCACCAACCTTGGAGAATTTGAAGAATTAGTCCTGCTGACCGTCGCTGCGTTGATGGAAGAGGCCTACAGCGTAGCGGTCTGTGACGAGCTTTCGAACCACACTGGACGTACCGTAAAGCTCGGCGTAGTACACGCTGTCCTCAATCGCCTTGAAGAGAAAGGACTGGTAAACAGTGAATTGGGTGAAGCGACAAAAGCCCGTGGGGGTAAACGCAAAAGATTCTACCAACTCACGGTAGCAGGGAAAGCAGCCCTGATTAACACCAAGTCGATACGCGATCAGTTGTGGGACCGGATACCGCCATTTACCTGGATAACCACGTAGCATGAAAGAGCAAGGGAAACACCATCCGCCCCTCTGGGCACAGCGCTTCATCGAGTGGTATTGTAAGCCCGAGCTCTTGGAGGACCTGAGCGGAGACCTCCAGGAATACTTCGAGCGCAATGTAGCATCCATCGGGCCGCGCCGGGCGAAGCTGATCTACATCCTAGATGCTTTTAAGTTCTTCAGGAGTTATACGGTACGCAAACCAACATTTGTCAATCTTTTAATCAACTACCTCATGATTGGAAGCTACATCAAAACATCGGGCCGCAATTTGCTGCGCAACAAGCTGTTTTCCTCCATTAATATCGTCAGTCTGGCCATTAGTATGTCGGTTGGCCTATTGCTGATCGCGTTTGTGCTTGACTTGCGTTCGTACGACCGGTTCCACCAGCATGGGGAGCGGATTTATCGCATCACCAGTATAGAGACTTCCAATCGTGAACAAAGCAGCAAGTTTGCGTCTGCATCCATCAAGTCCGGGAAGCTGATCCGGGAGAAAGCGACGGGAGTAGAAGAAGTAGCCATTTTGCGCAACGACTTTTCCGGGGATGCAAAGGTTGGCGACAACATTCTTCCCATCAAGGGCTTTTGGGCGGAGCCCTCCATATTCAGGGTATTTACCTTTCCAATGCTGGAAGGAAATCCCGAAACTGCCCTTAAAGATCCTTACTCGATCGTGCTCACAGAAACAGCTGCTCAAAAACTATTTGGTAATCAATCTGCCCTTGGCAAGGTGATTAAATTGGATACCCTTGATTACCAGGTGACGGGTATCATGAAGGACGTGCCTTTTTTTTCGCACCTCAGCTTTGAAGCACTGGTATCGTTTTCCACGGCGGAGCAACTCAATAAAGGTGACCAAGGTTTTGAGGCATGGACGAGCATTGGAACTAGCTATGTCTACCTTTTGCTGCCTGAAAAAACGGACAAGGCAATTATCCAGGCCCAGCTTGACGCCATTGCCGAGCAGGAAAATCGCGCTGAAGAAAACACTAAGGTCCAACTTGAATTGCTTCCTTTGTATAAGATTGTAGTAGGAGAGGGGCTCCGCGACCCAAGCCCCAGTGGCCCCATAAGCCCGCACATGCCTACCATTGCGCTGTGGATACTCGGCGGATTGGCATTCGTGGT
>JAAFHQ010000382.1 GCA_013298445.1 Chitinophagales bacterium
ACCCTGGTACATCAAAGTGGAAGGAAAAAGTTATTCACCCCTACTGCAAGGAATATTGGTAGATCTGGGTGTAGCCAAATGGCCCGAAGTTCTTTTCCCAACCGAAGATTGGGCCGATAAAACCAATGAGGGAATTGCATTTACCTTGATCCCTTATTCACCTGGCTCCATCGACCACAAAAACCTCAATGCCCGTGGGCCTTTTGAACGGCAAAGGATTGAATCTTGGCGCTTTCGGCACTGGATGGGCACTGATAAAACCGGGCGGGATGTTGCCTCAGGGATGTTGCATGGCACCAGAATGGCCTTGTGGTTGGGCTTAATTATGGTGGGAATTGCCATTTCGATGGGTTTGTTTTTGGGTGGTATTGCGGGGTATTTTGGTGACCAGGGATTGGTTGTTCCCAAGTCCAGGATTTGGGCTATATTGTTGTTTCTGCCTTTTTTGTTCTTTTACCTGGCCTATTTGCCGGGTGTTGCTGAGGATGCTTCCGTCTGGACAAGTAGCTTCCAACCATTGATCTATCTTGTTTTGTATTTGATTTTGGTGATTCTTTTGGATCGTCTATTGCATTTACTCCTGCCAAAGTTGGGCCGCTACGTCGTTCCGCTAGATACACTCCTAATGCGTTTGCTCGAAGTTGTGGATGCCATTCCCAGCATTATTCTGGTTTTGGCGCTCATTGCTACCTTGCAACAGCCGACCACTACCTATATGATGGTGGTGGTGGGCATTGTAAGCAGTGCTTCGGTAGCACGTTTTGTGCGTGCTGAGTTTTTAAGGGTTCGACAACAAACCTACATGGAAGCCGGTCGGGCATTGGGATTTACTCACCTGCGTTTGCTGATTAGGCATGCCTTGCCCAACGCGCTGGGGCCACTACTGGTTTTGATTTCCTTCAGTATGGCTGGGGCCATTGTCACCGAGTCAACTTTATCCATTCTGGGTATCGGTGCTCCCGATCGGGTTACCTGGGGTTCCATCTTGGGCGAGCTGCGGGGTCAGCATCAGATAGAATGGTGGCTGGCACTTTTCCCCGGCCTGGCTATTTTTTTTACCGTTCTTACTTTCAAATATCTGAGCGAAGGTTTGAGCGAGGCTTTGGGTGAAAAATAGGGCTCAAATAATAATTTGCCACCCTCACTTCCTTTCTTTAGTTCATTTTTGCTGTGGTTAAAAAAATTATTGAAAAACTTGAACCTTGCACCCATTGGCGTGTACTTCAAAAAAATCAATAATTTTTTTCTGCACGTAGGGGTAATTTATTTCCCTCCGCATCTACTAACTATTCATTCACATTTTTTTCATCACCTGACTGTTATGAAACTTCTAATCACCTTAGGAAGCATGGCATTGTTTTGCCTATCGCTTCAGGCCCAAGCTAACCTGAATGGTAAAATTCAAGATGAAAATCGCCAGGCCATCCCATACGCCAATGTCTTATTGCTCGAAGTCAAAGACTCCAGTTTGGTCAAGGGTGCCATTACTGCGGACGATGGCAGTTTTGAATTCAGCGCGGTACCCACCGGAAAATCTTATCTGCTGCAGGTAGTCATGTTGGGATTTGAAGAGCACTACCAAAACATTCCTGATTTTAAGGAAAACCTAAACCTCCCCATCATTTCGCTGCGCAACCGGGCTCAAACCCTCGCCACTGCTGAAGTAACGGCCCGCAAACCATTTTTGGAACAAAAGGCCGGAACGCTTATCGTCAATGTAGCCAACAGCATTACTGGGGCCAGTGGTAGTGCTTTGGACGTATTGCGCAAGGTGCCAGGCATGATTGTGGTCAATGATCGCATCAGTTTGGCCGGTCAAACCGGATTGACCATCCTCATCGACGGTCGCCCCACCCAATACATGGACATGCAAAGCCTGTTGAAAGATATGCCATCGGCCAACATCGACCGCATTGAGGTGATCAGCCAACCGGGGGCGCGTTTTGATGCGCAAGGCACTGGAGCTGTCCTGAACATCATCCTGAAGCGCAACATGAAGCTGGGCCTCAATGGCACCGCTACGGTAGGCGCTGGCAAAGGTAAGTTTTGGAAATACCGCGCATCAAGCACCCTGAACTTCCGGAACGAGAAATTCAATTTCACCAATTCCCTGGCCTTCAGCCACCGCACCTGGTACGAACAATTGGACCTGGAGCGAGTAGTAGGTACAGAGTTATACAAACAAAGCAATTTTCAACCCGGCTTGCCCTATTCTTTGAACATCAAATCGGGGGTGGATTATTACATCAGTAAAAATCAAACAGCAGGTGTATCGGTAAATGCCCTGGGCAGTACCAACGAGGTGGTGAATAAAAGTACCACCTCCATTTTACCTGATGCCCTGCAAAAAGCCCGCGCTGAAATCCTGACCTCCAATGAAACCGATCGCCGAACTGGTTTTGTCAACCTGGATGCCTATTACGAATTCAAACTGGACACCAGCGGCCAAAAACTCAATGCCGATTTTAGCATCAACCGCTACGGTCGCAACGTCAGCAACATCTTGCGTACGGAGGTGATCAGTGGGGAAGACAACTTTGCCAATCGTCAGCAAAAACAACCCGGAAACACGGAAATCGAGGCCTATCGCCTGGACTATACCAAACCCTTTAGTAAAAAATTCCAAATCGAATCGGGGCTTAAATACAGCCATGCGGTGGTGGACAACGACCTGCAAGCCAGCATTTTTAGTGACAACAATTGGGTGAATGACCCCTCCTTCAGCAACCACTTCGTTTTTACGGAAAAAATTGCAGCGGCTTATGTGTCCTCCAATTTCACCTTAGGTAAAATTGAAGGTCAGGCCGGTTTGCGTTACGAAAACTCCCAATCCACGGGTTATTCGGTGACTTTGGATAGTACTCAACAACGGCGGATTGCGCGGTTTTTCCCCAGCTTGAGTTTGTCTGCGCCGCTGGGAGACAAATTGGGTTGGTCGGCAGCCTATAGCAATCGCATCAATCGCCCTGGCTATGGGTCCTTGAATCCTTTTGTGCAGTTCCTCGATCCCTACACTTACCGAAAAGGCAATCCTTTCCTGAGACCTGAGATCACCGACTCCTACAAAATGTCGTTGACCTACGACAAACAACCTTTTTTCAACCTGGAATATACCCGTACCAAAGATGTGATCCAGATGGTTACGCAGCAGGACGATGCCACCGGGGTGGGTTTTGGGATAGACGACAACCTGGCTACTTTTGAACGCTACGGTGGTAGTTTGTTCTTCCCACTTGAGTTTGTGAAAAAACTGGAAGGGTACGGCGGCGTGATGGTGTTTTACAACCGTTATGAATCTGAGGTTTTTGCAGAACAATTCAACCAGGGCCGCTGGAATGTAGTCGCTTTTTTGAATGCGACTTATACTATGCCCAAAGACTGGAAATTTGAAATGAACGGCTGGTACTCCGGCCCCGGCATTGAAGGCATTCAGATTTCGGAGCACTTGTACGGGGTGAGTTTTGGGGTACAGAAAAAAATCATGAAAGGCAAAGGTAACCTCAACCTGGCCCTCGACGATATGTTGTTTCGCTACTGGCATGGCCGGATTGATCATGCCACTTTTGAGGCCAACATTGTATCTTCCTGGGAAACGCGCATTGCTAATTTGAGCTTTACCTACAATTTTGGTAACCAGTATTTGAACAAAGGAGCCCGGAGAAGAAGTGGAGCTTCGGAGGAGCAGAGCCGGGTGGGGGAAAAGTAACCGAAGGGGCAGCCCTAAGTGGCTGCCTTGATTCAATTTTTATAAAGGCGAAGCAACAAAAATCACATTCAAGCAATAGTCCCAAAAGAACGGACCAGCGGCAGCGCCGCAAAACGTCGATAGCAGTAAGGAAACGAAGGTGATTTTTAAGGTGCGTAGCACCGGAACCCTTACTCATTGTTCCGGTGCTGCGCACCTTAAATGCTGCATATAGCCTGAATGCTATCGACGTTTTGCGGCTCTGCCGCTGGTCGGTTCAGCCTGGTTGTTTACCTATTATAGAGATTTGGCCACTTCAAATTAGTAATACCGAAAGGCAATCAACAATTCCAAAGTTTGCGTCAACAATAGAATCTTGGAGGAGGAAACTTTGGAACCCTGCTTCCCTACCACCCCAACACCATCTTCATCTTTTCATAAATTGCCGTATTCTCATAAATCCCGGAAAACAACTCCGCTCCTGGGCCGAACGCAAATACTGGCACCAACTGGGCAGTATGCAAATTGGTGGTAAAGGCTCCCCGGATTTTACCCAATTCTGAGCCTGGATTGATGGCATACCCACCCGTTTCGTGGTCAGCGGTTACGATCACCAGCGTTTCTCCATCGGCGGCGGCAAAGTCCAGGATTTTGCCGATCGTTTGGTCAAAGTCCACCACCTCGCTGATGATGTAATCAGAGTTGTTGGCGTGGCCGCCCCAATCGATTTGAGAGCCTTCGATCATCAGGAAAAAACCTTTTTCGGAGCGTTGTTTGAGGTGTTTGGCAGCAGCGACACTGTACGGTGCAAGATAAGTCCGGCCTTCCGATGCCTTGGCTGGGTCGCCATCGGCGCTGAAATAAATGAAGTTTTTGCTCGGATCAGGCGGAGTAGCACTTTCAGCATTCTGGCTAAAATCGTTGATTTGATAACCTTTGGCTTGAAGTTCTTTGACTAGGTTGCGGCCATCGATTGCACGTTGGTCGAAGAATTTTTTTCCCCCGCCAGCCAAAAAATCCACTTCAGTTTTGAGGAAAAAAGTGGCGATTTCTTCATCGAACTTCCGGTTGCGCACATGGGCAATGAAGGATGCCGGAGTAGCGTGGGTAAGCGTGGAAGTGACCACCATTCCAGTAGACAGGCCCTTTTCTTTGGCTTGTTCGAGGATGGTTTTGACGGGCATACTATCGGTATTAACCCCGATCGCACCGTTGTAAGTTTTGATGCCGCTGGCAAATGCGGTAGCTCCCGCTGCCGAATCCGTAATCAGGTCACTGGCCGAATAGGCTTTGTGCAAACCCGCCACGGGGAAACGTTCAAACTGGCTTTGGTTGTTGTTAAAATACATGCCCGCAGAGATGTGGGTAAGTCCCATTCCATCCCCAATCAGCAAAATGACGTTTTTAGCCTGGCGCAGCGGTGCAGCTGCTACGGCTACTTTTGGTTTTTTTTGGCTCCAGACTGGCCCACACAACAATAGGGTCAATCCTATGATCAAGAGTTTTTTCATCTAATCTTATAGTGGTAGTTCTCCTAAAAAACGAAGCAACTAGACCAAAATGTATCGCTTGCCGGGCAATGCTTTGATGACGCCTTTAAATTCCAATTCCAACAAAAGGGCTGCCATCGCGCTGCTCGACTTTTGCGCTACAAAGGTCAGTTCGTCAATGTTCTTTTCTTCGTCGTGACGCAACAAATTTACAATATTTTTTTCTTCCTCACTCATTTCTACAAAAAGCTGCTGTTGAACACCATAAGTATAAGGTGGCAAATCCCAACGCAACAGGCGTACCAGGTCTTCCGCGCTTTCCATCAGGTGCGCCTGGTTGTTTTTTATCAACTCATTACAGCCTACTGAAAAGGGGTCTTTGACCCGTCCGGGTACTGCAAAAACATCCTTGTTGTACTCATTGGCAAAATTGGCCGTGATGATAGAGCCTCCATAACGGGCAGTTTCTACTACGACCAGCGCATCACACATCCCGGCAATGATGCGGTTGCGCAGGGGGAAATGCTCCTTTTCGGCATTGGTTTCAAAGCCGTATTCGGTGAGTATTCCCCCATTGTCCAGCATTTTTTGGGCTGCTGAACGGTGACTAGGAGGGTACAAATGCGCCAGTCCATGCGCCAATACACCAACAGTGGGCAGCTTCAATTCCAAGGATTTCCGGTGTGCACAGATGTCGATGCCATAAGCCAGTCCACTGATGATGAGGGGATCGAAGGGCAAGAGTTGTTCCAACATTTCTTCACAGAAGGAGGTGCCTTGCACCGTAGGTTTACGCGTACCAACGACAGCAACAATACGCTTTGTATTCAAGTTGGCGTTCCCTCGATGATACAGTACCAGCGGGCTATCCGGGTAATGTTTCAAACGGCTGGGG
>JAAFHQ010000383.1 GCA_013298445.1 Chitinophagales bacterium
AATGCAGGCAAACACTACACTTTAGATGGAAAAACCAAAGAGGCTGGAAAAATCAAGGAGGAGCTTGAGCCTCTTTTTGGTGCAGTAGTTAAGCAATTTGAAGGCAACGCGGTTTTTTCCCAAAAAGTAAAAGTGACCGACCCGGAACAAGCCATCACCGGTTTTTTGACTTTCATGGCTTGCAATGCCAGCACTTGTTCGATGCCAACGGATGTGGATTTTCATTTTGTACCGGCTAAGCTGAGTGCATTGATCGGGTTGGAAGCGAATAAGGTGATTAAAGGGGGAGGTTCAGGAATTGTACCAGGGCCGATCACCATCACCGACTTACCCAAACCACAATTAGACGCCCCCCTGGGGCTTTGCGGCGATGAGGTCGAAAACATTGACGCCAATACTGGCTATTTCAAAATCTTTTTCCTGGGTTTTTTAGGAGGGCTTTTGGCTTTGTTGACGCCTTGTGTGTTTCCGATGATTCCTTTTACGGTGAGCTTTTTCACCAAAATGAGCCAGAATAAAAAGGGCAAACTCATTTGGAATGCTTCCATGTATGCTATTTTTATCACCTTGGTTTATTTACTGCTTAGTATCCCCTTCCATTTGATTGACAATCTGAATCCAGATATTCTCAACGATATTTCCACCAATGTGTGGCTCAACATTATCTTTTTTGCGGTATTTGTCTTTTTTGCCTTCTCCTTTTTTGGCTACTATGAAATCGCCTTGCCCAGTTCATGGGTAAACCGTTCCAGCCAGGCAGAGAATTTGGGAGGTATGATCGGCATCTTTTTCGCTGCACTTACCCTGGCCTTGGTTTCTTTTTCTTGTACTGGCCCTATTTTGGGATCGTTGTTGGCAGGAACTTTAAGCTCCGATGGCGGGGCATGGCAATTGACTGCGGGTATGGGTGGCTTTGGGCTTGGACTTGCCCTTCCTTTTGCCATTTTTGCTGCTTTCCCCAGCATCTTGCAATCCTTGCCTAAATCAGGTAGCTGGATGAATACCATCAAGGTGATTTTGGGCTTTCTGGAATTGGCTTTGGCGCTCAAGTTTTTGTCCAATGCCGATCTGGTAAAACACTGGGAATTATTGACCATCGAGCCCTTCTTGGCTATTTGGCTGTTGATTTTCCTCGGACTGGCACTGTATCTATTTGGTCTGATCCATTTCCCACATTATGGCAAAGAGCGCTCAAATGGGGTGAAGATTGGGTTGGGCTTAGTTTCCTTTGCCTTTGTAGTGTATTTGGGTTCTGGATTTATGGTCAATCAGGCAACAAACTCCTACCGGCCATTGACACTATTGAGTGGAATGGCTCCACCAGTATGTTACAGTTGGTTCAAATCCTGCGACTGCCCACAAGACCTGACCTGTTTCAAAGATTTGGAACAAGGCCTTGCCTACGCACGGAAGGTGAACAAACCTGTCATGCTTGATTTTACAGGCTATGCTTGTGTGAATTGCCGCAAGATGGAAGAGCATGTGTGGCCAACCAAACCTGTATATCCGCTGCTGGAGAAAGACTATGTATTGATTTCTCTATATGTTGACGATCGGAAAGAACTGCCGGCTGATCAGCAGGTAGAAGTAAAAAATGCCTTGGGAGGTACCCGGAAACTGAGAACGGTTGGCAACAAGTGGTCTTATTTCCAAACGGAGTACTTCCAGACCAACACTCAGCCGTATTACGTATTGCTTTCACCTGACGGGCAGTTGTTGACCCAACCACGCGGGTATACTCCCGAGCAAGAAACCTACGCTGGTTTTTTGCAGTGTGGCAAAGACGCGTTCACTCGCTTGTCGATGAAATAAGAAAATATTAGGAATTGCGGATTGTAGAGACGCACGGTTGTGCGTCTCGCGGGTGTGTTGTCCTATTTTGAGAGACGCACGGCCGTGCGTCTCTACAGTGCGTTGCGCCGTAGAAAATCATTCATTCCATCTCCAGCAGCACCTGATTTTTATTCACCGCTGCACCTTTCTCCACCTTTATTTTTTTCACCACCCCATCGCCGGGTGATTTCAGTACATTTTCCATTTTCATGGCTTCGAGGATCAACAAAGAGTCGCCTTTGTGTACTTTTTGCCCAGCCTCTACCATCACGTCAATCACCAGGCCAGGCATGGGGGCCTTTAAATCTTTAAACTTGGCTGCGGCCTGGATGTGTAAACCCAGGCGTTCGACTGTCTGATCGAAATGGTCGGCTATTTTTACTTCGTAAACCTCGCCATTGATCCGAAAAACAAAAGCCTTGGCCAGGTAGTCTACTTTTTCCAAGGTGGCCAAATAGGACTTCTCGCCGAGTAGCACATGAAAATGCCCATCATCCAGGCGGATGAAATCCAGGCCAGTTTTGGTTGCATCTTCCAGTACCACCTGACCGTTAACAGATACCTTATAATTTGGAGTTTCCATAGGAATTAGCGGGTTCGGCCCAATTTCATCAAAAGGGCGGTTTCAAAAACGGTATAAATCAAATAGACGCCAAAAAATGGCACGATAAACAACTTGTCAGTGGGCTTGGCCAAAAAGAAATAGCCCACAATGATCATCAATGAAAACAACATCTTGACCATGGTCAAACCCATGAAAGCGTTGGTAAATTGATGTTTGTTGGTGCTGCGGGCAGCCATACTTCCATACCAAAACGCGAGCAGGGTAAACAGGAGAAAAAAGGCAAAAGTACCCCACGCAAATGCTGCGTGTACCTGAAAACCGGGCAGCAAATTGAGCAAAAACAACCCAAGTGCTGTGCACGCCGACACTATACCCAAATACAGCAAAAAGCGGGATTGATTCATAACTATGCAGTTGAAAAATGAATTCAGCTACAAAAGTACAAAACCCGAATGCATAATTAAGCGATAAGTAAATTTGAAGGAAAGGCAAATGTCAGCGCGGCGGCTGATTCTTCTTGTTGGGAGACAACAAATCCTTAAGGGTGGAATACAAGGCGGCAAAGATGGCCAATAAAGAAAGGGCTACGGTAAACCAGGGTTTAGGGCTGTGAAAATAGTCATCTAATTTTCGCCCCAATAAAGCCCCAATGAGAATGATGAGGCCCATTTGGAAAGCCATACCCGAATATTTGAGGTAAACATTGGATGCGGCTTTCCCTTTGGAAGTGTCAGATGGATCCTCTGGATCAGTTATTGGGTGCTTTGGCTCCTTTTTCATCTTCTTTTTTGGCAACAAGCGGAGCTGAATTGGATTTTGCTGCCGGCGGCTGACCACCCATATTACAGGTCACATTAAAGACGGCTCCGGTTTGAACCAACAATTTTCCAGTAGTTACCTCACCACTCACCACCGCATTTTCGCGGATGTTGAGCAATTCAGCCACTACAATGGTCCCTTCGAATTTACCTTCAATCACGGCATTGGCACAGCGGATTTCTCCCTCAATTTGGCCGGTCGGACCAATCACCACTTTGGCGTCGCAGAAGAGCTTTCCTTTGATTAAGCCATCTACGCGGATGTCACTTTCGGAACGTACCGTACCTTCAACCACTGTACCTTGTACAAGGCTATTGAAAGCGTTGGGATTCACCGGAGCAACAGATCCATTGCGTGGCTTGTTGTTGGAATCTTTACTGCTAAACATTGTGTTCAATTTTGGTTTACGAATGATTATGACTGTTATAACGTTCCAAACAGAAATTCAGTGTCTGCTTGCAGGGTAGGTATAATCGGTCATAAAAATCAAAGTGGCAAGATACAAAGAAAATGGCAATTGCACTCCTGCTGCACATTGAACGCTAGAGAATCCCAATAAAAAAAGGCCTCCCGCAACTATTTTGTGACGGAAGGCCTTTTTTATGTGACAAAACTGCGGAGCGCAACCCAACCCATGACTTTAGTCGTGGGTTTTAGGTGCTAGAAATTCGGACAATAAACCCCGCGGCGTTCCAAGCCACAAATTTTATAAATCAAGCTGAACTCAAAAGCCCCCTGTGAATTGGAAGCTGGTTTGAGTTGAGAAACGTTGATGTCGTAACTAAAGCCAATGCTCAGGTCGTTGAAGTCAAACCGAGTAGAAGCAATGATGGCGTCGGTCAAATAACCTTGCTCCAGTTTGTTGGCCACCCGGCCCCACAAACCCAGCTGAAATGCCTGGTAGCTGTCTTTCGACTGATCCAGCATAAAGCGCAAACTTGCACCGGCATTTACCTGGAAAGAAGGTCCCTGACGCATCACGATGAAACCAGGCAAAAGCCCCATTTTTCCGCTGGAAGTAGGAAATTCGCCGCCCGCATGCACCGTCCAACGGGTAAAGATTGGATCTTCCTCTCCTTCAGTATCAAAGGATTGATTGGCTCGGTTCAAGTGGTGAAAAGCCCCTCCGATGTAGACATTTTTATTGCCATTGCGGTGGAAATACAACAAACCCGCAGCCATGTCGGCAAAGAGGAAGTTGTCGCGGTTGAAGCGATCCTCTTGCGAAGGCAGCGTTGGATCAAAACTACCTTCACCATCGTGCTGGGTACCCCAACGCAGGTTCAGGAAGTCGATGCTGCGTTGAGCCAAACCAGCTTCGGCACCAACGACCAAATAGCCAGCTTTTTTACGCGCACCACTGATTTGTTTGGAGTATGAGCCGGAGATTTTTCCGGTCAGGGTAGCGAAGTTGGCCTCACCAGCCTTATCGCCCCAGAAAGTACCTCCCACGCCAAAATAGTCGTAACGCCCAACCGGAATGCGCTGGTCGTAAGAGACTGAATAGGTACGGAAGGAATTGGAGCGCAGTACGCTGCCCCATTGGTTGCGGTAGTTCACAGCAACGCGAGAGTTGCAATTCATCACCCCAGTCATCGCCGGATTAAGGTTGAGTGGCGACATGTAGAACTGCGAAAAGTGAATGTCTTGCCCCTGCAAAATGGTTGCCCCCCAGATCAGCAGGCCCAGCGCAAGTATTGATTTCCAGTTTTTCATATAGATAGCGAGGGTTAATAATCGGTTTTGAGTACGTTCCTGTTCAAATTTCTGCTTTTACCCAAGCAATTCAAACAAGCTTGAAAACAAATATGAATTTTTTGAAATTGTGCTGCAAGTATACACAACTCTACGAATAACTGTAATGCTCAAAGCCCTGAAAAATTCAAGTAAGCCCAAAGTTTAACATTACTGTGAACTTTGATACAATTTTCAGCAGTTAAGATAGTGTTTTTCCTCTGGTTTCACAACTGCACAAGCAAAACGTTGGAATAAATACTTGTATTGCCCCAAAGGGATTTCGGATTTGGGATTTCGGATTGCGGCTGGGGCATTAGGCCTGACAAGGGTTTTCTACTGCACAAACTAAGTTTTTCAAATTTGAAATACCTGAAAATACCGTGAACGAAGTACCAGCCGAAATCCGAAATCCCAAATCCGAATTCAATTTAAGGTTTCACCTCACCTGCCAGATCAATCATAGCGGCTACTTCCTCAATCAGAGTTTCAATGCCATTGAAGCCGACGCTCATGAATTTGATGCGGCCATCCTTACCTACAATAAATTTTGTAGGGATGCCCTCTACTTTATAACTACCGACCACCTTGTTGTCATTGTCCATCAGTACATTAAAGCTGTACTTGTTTTTTTCGATGAATTCGGCGGCAGCTTTTTCTTTGTTTTCGCCATTTTCCCAGGTATCGATAAAGAGGAACACTACATCGCTGCGGTTTTGGGTAGCTTCCAGTGATTTTTGCATGCCAGGGAAGGAGGCCTTGCAAGGGCCGCACCAGGTTGCCCAAAAATCGAGGATTACCACTTTGCCTTTCAAACTGCTCAGGGCAACTTCTTCTCCTTTGAGGTTGCGCAATTTGAAATCGGGGGCTTCCTTGTCGATCATCTTTTTGCGCAGCTCTTCCCGTTTGTGGGCTTTGGCGTCTTCTTCCAGGTTGGCCAGGTAGCGCTGAGCGGCGGCTTCGGGGCTGTTGTTGGCCTGGAACAACCGTACAAACTGGGTTTTCATCGCTTCAGAAGCAGTACCGGCGGTGATCAGTTTTTCCAACATCGCTTCAGCCTCTTTGCCCCCTTTGGCTTTTTCGAGGTAGATGCAGTAGCGTTCGTTGGTTTCGGGAT
>JAAFHQ010000384.1 GCA_013298445.1 Chitinophagales bacterium
CCACATCGATCATGCCTTGCCTCCGCTGAGTTGGCCCAGTTTTTCGGTATCCGAATTTTCAGCACTTTTCCCGAGTGCTTTTGCAGTGGCCATGATTGGGCTCATTTCAGCTATTGCCATTGGTAAAAACATCGGTAGCCAGTCTGGGCAACGGATTGACAGCAACCGGGAGTTCGTGGGGCAGGGTTTGTCGAATATTGTGGGGAGTTTTTTTTCAGCCTACGCCAGTTCCGGATCTTTTACCCGCTCGGGGGTCAATTACCAGGCGGGAGCCCGTACGCCACTTTCGGCGGTGTTTGCATCCTTGGTTTTACTGGTGATTTTGCTGTTTATTTCACCCTTGGCCAGTTATTTGCCCATTGCCGGGATGGGCGGAATCATTCTACTGGTATCGATTAATTTAATTGATGTTGATGAAATCAAACGCATCTTTCGCGCCAGTACCCTGGAAGCGAGTGTTTTTGTGATCACCTTTGTTGCCACCCTTTTGTTCTCATTGGAATACGCCATATTCCTGGGTATTATGGTTTCGTTGGCTTTCTTTTTGTACAAAGTTTCTACCCCGCATATTGCTACCATGGCCCCTGATCCTACCAAACCGGACAACAGCCTTACCTTCATCAAGCGCAAACCAGAATTGCGCGAATGTTCCCAAATCAAAATCATCCGCCTGGATGGCCCCATTTTTTATGGAGCGGTAGATCATATTTCTGACTTTTTTGATCAGGTACGGGAAGGTAAACACAAGTATTGCCTCATCTTGTGCGAAGGGGTGAATTTTATTGGTTTATCAGGCGCGCATTGGTTGTACGAAGAAGCCGAACGTTGGAAGGCTAGAGAGGGGGGATTGTATTTGTCCAACCTCAAAATGGTGGCACAGGATGTCTTGATCCACAGCGGATTTAAGGCTTTGATTGGTGAAAATCACTTCTTTATCGCCAAAAAAGACGCCATTGAATACATCTATAGCCTGATCCCGGGTGAAGCTTGCCGGACTTGTGAAAAGCGGGTTTTCCGGGAGTGTCGGATCAAAGCTGAGGCAGCGGAACAACAAACGGAATTGATCAAATTAGAAACTGCGAAATGAATAAAAAATAATCATCATGTCAAATCATCCAATAACAAGATTTTGTAAAAGCAGATAAAGTTTTTTTAACTCAAAAAATAGATTTAATAGTCAATTTGACGTATATTAAAATCAAAAAAAGTCAATGCCTTAATTTTACTGGCAGTTTCCGGTTCAATTCTCTCAATCCACAAAGTACTTTAACAATGGCAACAATGACCGCAACCCGCAGTGAATTCCTCATTGCCAAGGAAGAACAATATGGCGCACACAATTATCACCCACTGGAGGCCGTCATCGAACGGGGGCGAGGTGTACACGTGTGGGACGTTGAAGGTAAGCAGTATTACGACTTCCTTTCGGCATATTCGGCGGTCAACCAGGGCCATTGCCACCCACGGATCATTGAAGCGCTGACCACTCAAGCTCAAAAACTCACCTTGATCTCCCGGGCTTTTTACAATTCTGAATTGGGGCCTTACGAAGAATACATCACCCAATTGTTTGGGTACGATAAAGTGCTGCCCATGAACACCGGGGTAGAGGCCGTTGAAACTGCCCTCAAACTTTGTCGCAAATGGGCTTACGAAGTAAAAGGTGTACCGAGCAATCAGGCCAAAATCCTCTTTGCTACCGGTAATTTCCATGGGCGGACACTTTCTGTGATTTCCGGCTCGACCGATCCTTCCAGCCGCGGAGGTTTTGGCCCTTACATGCCGGGTTGGGAAATGGTAGAGTACAACAATTTGGCGGCCTTGGAAGCTGCGTTGGAGGACCCAAATGTGGCGGGTTTGTTGATTGAACCCATTCAAGGGGAAGCTGGAGTGGTGGTTCCGGACCCAGGCTATCTATCTGCAGCGTTTCGCATGTGTCGGGAAAAGCAGGTGCTGTTCATCGGTGACGAAATCCAGACGGGAATCGCACGCACCGGGAAAATGTTGGCACTGGACCACTATGGCATCAAGCCGGATATCCTGATTTTGGGCAAAGCGCTTTCGGGCGGGGTATTGCCAGTATCGGCAGTATTGGCCAACGATGAAGTTATGTTGTGTATCCGTCCGGGTGAACATGGCTCCACCTACGGCGGCAATCCACTGGCTTGTGCGGTTGCTCGGGAGGCATTACAAGTAGTATTGGATGAAAAACTGGCGGACAATGCCCAGCAATTGGGTGAAATGTTTAGAGGAGCGCTCAATGAGCTACGAAAAGAAACAGATTTGCTTACCCTCGTCCGGGGCCAGGGTTTGTTGAATGCGATAGTGATCAATACCGATGAAGATTCGGATTTGGCCTGGAAGATCTGTTTGCAATTCCGGGATAAGGGTTTGTTGGCCAAACCTACACATGGCAACAAAATTCGCTTGGCGCCACCATTGGTGATCACGGAGGAGGAGTTGTGGGATTGTGTGGGGATTATCCGGGAAACACTGCTGTCATTTTAGCAGGGAGATCGATCAACATCTGTTGTCCCGAATTTTTTCATAAACACTACAAAAGCGACATAATTATCACAGAGAAAACACAAAGGAACACAGAGGACACAAAGTTAGACGCAGACGGCGCTTCGCTTTGTGTCCTCTGTGTTCCTTTGTGTTTTCTCTGTGATAATTATGTCGCTTTGGAATTATTTTGAAAACTCGTGATGATTCAGATTACTCTTCCAACTCCAAAATCCGCGCAGGCAAATACCCAACGAAATCCCGGAAACGCACTTTCCACCAGTCGTCATTGGATTTTTCCAACAATTCCAAACGGTGGCCAATCACTACGGGCAAAAGTTCCATGCTCCGTTCATCGGGGTTTTGGCGAATGGTAGAATTTTCCAAAACACGGTAAACGATCACCCGCCCAGGTTGGGTGGATACACTGACCGATGGTTTGGAAGTAGTAGGCGGCGGAGTAGTTTCAACCACTGGAGCTGGTTTTTCTTCGAGGGGTGGCGTTTCCACCTTGCGCTCGGGGATGAGTACCCGTTCGGGCACCCTTACTTCCTCCTCTTCTGTTACGGGGGCAACAATAGTAGGCGGTGCCTGGGCCCCGGTATTGAGTTCAAATTCTTTTTTCAATTGTAACTGTCCGCCCATTTCATCGGTACTGATAATCGCTTCATTGGGCGAAAAACCAGTCTTACGTAGTACCAATCGGTGGTTGTTTTCACGCCTCAGGGAGAGTAAAATAATGCCGTTACCAAAGGTACGCTTGGTGAGCAATGCCTCAGTTCCATCGGCATTCTGAATGTATACTTCCAGCGCGACTCCCGTCAATTGTTCTTTGCTTACCCCGTTAAAAACGGTACCCACCAATGAGACCGAAGGAGGCAATTCAGTTGGTGCCCGAGAAGTGGTGCCAGGTGGGTTGCTGGATTTTTTATCGTTTTCTTTGGGTTTGGTGGTGGCCAGTAAATCTTTGGGTTCCTCTTTTTTCTTGGGTTCGGTTTTTTTCTTTGGATTTAACTCCGCATACCGTTCGTCGCGGGTTTGACGCCCAAAATTGAAGGTAAGCCCCAAGTTAAAATGCGCGGTTTTGGAACTGCTAAAAGCAAAAATTGGGATGATGTTGTCCGAAGCCAGGTATATCTGGGCAGGCCCAAGGTTAAGGGCGGCACCCGCTCCAAAGTTGATGGTTGACTTGTTGAAAGAGGAGATGTTCCCTCCCACCTGCAAGATTTTATTTACCCGGGTAGTAATGCCTACTCCAAAGCCAAAATCTACCTCACCCAGATAAAACCGTGGGTTGAGCACCACATCAATAGAGGTATTTGGCGTCACAAAATAACTGCCGCCTACGTACAGCATGGTTGGCAAACGGGTTTTGAAGGTAGTGTCGATGGTGGCTTTACGCCCCAAACTATCCACAAATTCTAATACTTCGGAATTGAAGTAATCTAAATCCTGGGTAGGGAATTCAATATTGTCGTCGGCCAATGGGTTGATGGTGACGTCATTTTTCCAGGTGATGCTGCCTACATTGAGCAAACTGGCGTATAAATCCAGTTCCTTGTTGACATTGTATTGCAGGCCAAGATCAAAAGCAAAGCCATTGTTGCCCGTATTCTGCAAGTAGTTGGATGGATTGCGCTGGAGTGCCTGAGTGGCCAAACTGCCAAAATTCAAATTGCCCAAAATGGAATAGTAGGGCTTCAAATTTTGGACTCCCGAACTCATAAAACTCAGGTTGCCCAAAACACCAAAAAAACGATCGTCGGCATCACTGACGAAGCGCATCGAATCATTGTTGGTTTGGATTTGGCTGATGCCCATCAGGGATTTTGCTCGAAAACCAATGGAAAGTTTTTTGTTGATTTGGCGGGTGTAACCAATGCCAACAGAGCGATACTGCAATACGTTGTACTGAAAATCCTGAATGTCGTAGGCACGGTTGACAACTTTGCTGTTGCCTACATTGAACAACATTTCTGCCAAAGGCCGGGGGTACTTCATCAAGGCGTTCATGGTTTCGTTGGCAAAAACATTGATGTAATTGCGGGAACCAATGCGGAAGCCCAAATCCAGCAAATTCACACTGACGTCCATTTGGGCGTAATTTTGCTGATCCAGGTTGTCCAGGAATCTTTTGTAAGGATTGTCAGGGCCGCCCTCAACATTGCTGCTGCCCTCCCGAAAATCGCCCAAGCGAAAGCCAGAACTACTCACCGCTCCATTCGCTCCACTCATCAGTGGTAGACCAATGTTGTATTTGGACAGTGGGATTCGCCCCGGATTGACCAAATAAGACTGTGGCGCAAAGGTCAATTGGGACAAAGTAAGGTTACGTTGGGCAAAAATTGGATTGGCAAGCAGCCAGAAGCTGCAAGCCAACCAAAGCGATTGGGAAAAGGAAAATAAGGAACGAATCCGTAGTCTGGGGGTAGCTTGCATCGAAGGTTGTTTTGTAAAGTTACTCATGAATGCTCGGTTTTTGGATGCTACGCATTTTAGTTTAACGAGGAATTTACTGGATTCGCCTGTTCTTCAAGTCAAAAGAACGTCATAAGATTTTGTATATAAAAAAAACCGCTGCGACATTGAATTGTGCAGCGGTTTTTTGGCGGTTCGTAGGGGCGACCCTCGCGGTCGCCCAGGGTAACCGCGAGGGTTACCCCAACAACGTTTTCATGTCAACCCGCTGGCGGACAATTTCTTCGATCTTATCAATGTGAACACGTTCTTGTTTAAGACTATCGCGTTCACGTATGGTCACAGTATTGTTTTCCAAGGTTTCAAAATCAATGGTCACACAATAAGGGGTACCAATAGCGTCCTGACGACGGTAACGACGGCCAATGGCGTCTTTTTCATCGTACTGGCATTGGAACGAGAACTTCAGTTTGTTGAACACATCCGTGCTGGCCTTGACCAGTTCTTCGCGGTTTTTCAACAAGGGTAATACTGCTACCTTTATCGGTGCCAGGGCTGGATGCAATTTCATCACTACCCGGGTCGAGTCTTCACCTTTAGCATCAGGTACATTTTCTTCCTGCAAGGATTCACTCATCATGGCCAGGAACATGCGGTCGGCACCTACTGAAGTTTCGACCACATAAGGTACGTAATTTTCATTGAGCTCAGGGTCAAAGTATTGTAATTTTTTACCCGAAAGCTCCTGGTGGCTACTCAGGTCGAAATTGGTCCGGGAGTGAATTCCCTCCAATTCTTTAAACCCAAAAGGGAATTCGTATTGGATGTCTACCGCAGCATTGGCGTAGTGGGCCAGGTTGTCGTGGTCTTTGAAGCGCAGTTTAGACTCTGGAGTACCGATTTTGCGGTGCCAGTTCATCCGGGTTTGTTTCCAGTAGTCGTACCACTTCATTTCCTCACCAGGGCGAATGAAGAACTGCATTTCCATTTGTTCAAATTCGCGCATGCGGAAAATGAACTGCCGGGCTACAATCTCATTGCGGAAAGCCTTGCCAATTTGCGCGATCCCAAAGGGAACTTTCTGCCGCGTCGATTTTTGTACGTTCAAAAAGTTGACAAAAATCCCCTGCGCAGTTTCTGGG
>JAAFHQ010000386.1 GCA_013298445.1 Chitinophagales bacterium
TGATCGAAAACGGGATCATCAGTAAAATTGGGCACTTCAGTAAAATCAAAATCCCCAAATCTTTCACTACCATAGCAGGCACTGACAAATTTCTAATGCCAGGCCTGATGGACATGCACGCGCACTTTTTTCAGGAGCAAGGTGAGCACGTCAATACCACTGCCGAAGAATTGAAGATCATGCTGGCCAATGGCCTGACCACCGTCCGCATCATGGCTGGGCACCCTGATTATCTGGAAGCACGCGGAAAGGTCCGTAATGGGCAATGGATTGGGCCGGAATTGTACGTGGCTAGTCCTCAATTGGTCGGATCCTGGCCCTGGCCTGAAGAGTTTAAAAATTTTGAAGTAGTGGATACCCACGAAAAAGCCATCAATGCGGTCAAACGGTTCAAGGCTGAAGGCTACGACGCGATCAAGCTCACCTTTATGCTGACCAGGGAAGTGTTTGATGCGGCAATCCTAACCGCCCATGAAATTGGCATGAAAGTAACGGGGCACATCGGACCCCAAGTCAAATTGCCCCGCGCCCTGCAAACTGGCATGCAGATTGAACACATGGATGAGTTTATCGACCAGCTGCTCCCGGATACCACCTACAACCATGGAGAAAGTGTATCAGACATGAACCTTTGGCGCCCTAAGGCCTGGGCTACCGTACCTTTTTTGGACGAGGATAAAATCCAAGGACTCGCCCGCAAAGTGCGCGACGCCAGGGTGTACGTTACCCCTACCAACCACTTTTTCTTCTCCTCTTTTGGCCGGGGCATGAGTGATGAGGAAATCAAGTCGAGCCCGGATTTTCCGTACATCCCCAGTAGCATCCGTGGTGAGCGTTGGCGGGTACGCAAATATTACCAGGACGCCATCATGCCGGCTCCCGAACACCGAGAGAAATACGTGCGGGTTCGTGAGGCCCTGACCTATGCACTTTGGAGGGCAGGGGTAAAATTAATGGCTGGCTCTGACAGCCCGGAATGGTTTCTGGTGCAGGGCTTTTCTTTGCATAAAGAGTTGGAAGCCTTTACCCAGGCGGGGCTTTCGCCTTATGCCGCTTTACAAACGGCCACCGTTAACCCTGCCGATTATCTGGGCATTGGCCAACGCAAAGGGACCGTGGAAATTGGTAAAGACGCCGATTTGTTGTTGTTGGAAGCAAATCCCCTGGAGCAAGTTGAATACACGCGCAGAATTGCCGGGGTATTTAAGGGAGGGAAGTGGTATGAAAAAGCCAGTTTGCTAAAAATGTTGGAAGAAGCGAAAAGGATTGGGGAGTGAAGAAGGCTAATTTTGTTAAAATATGGGTAAAAGACTAAACCAATACCTAGGCTTAAGCATTCATTGTAGGTAACTTAATTCACCTAAAGTCACCACCATGAAACTCCTCGCCCGTATCCTCCTTGGCCTCGGCATTCTAATCCTTGGCTTCGTCGTATACAACATGCAATCTGGGTTCCGCTCTTCTGATAAAAAGGTCCAGGCTTATTTCAAAAAACGGAATACCGTCGCTAAAATCAAAACTCTGCCCTATGCAGATGGGCAGTTGCACTGGATTGAAACCGGGCGGGATACCTTATCCAAGGATGCGCCGCTGGTTTTATTTGTACATGGCGCCCCCGGCTCTGCCCGCGATTTTTTCCAATATCAAGCTGATTCCTTGCTCTTAAACCGCTCCATTTTGGTCTCCATGGATCGCCCAGGGTATGGGTATTCTTTGTACGGCAAAGCCATGACTTCTATTGCAGAACAAGCAAAAGCAGTTAAGGCAGTTATGGATGAATACCCGGGCCGAAAGGTGGTTCTGGTAGGCCATTCTTACGGTGGCCCGATTGTGGCCAAAACAGCCATGGTTTATCCCGAAAGAATCCAATCGGTCGTGATGTTGGCACCCGTGAATGATCCCGACAACGAACCGATTTTTTGGTTTTCCTACATCGGTAAATGGGCGGCGACCCGTTGGATGCTTTCCGGGGCCTGGCGGGTATCTGGTGCCGAGAAGTTTTCGCATGCTGCCGAGTTGGATAAAATGCGGGGCGACTGGTTCAATCTTCAAACTACGGTAATGCACCTGCATGGCCCCAAAGACATGCTTGCTCCAGCATCCAATATCGAATTTAGTGAAAAAAACATCCACCCGAAACAGCTCAAAATGATGGTCAAACCCGAATGGGGCCATTTGATCCCTTTTATGAATCCGGATGATACGCGTAAGGCCATTCTGGAGGCACTCGGTATGCCGTAATCAAAAAAGAAAAGCCCTGGAGTTTAAGCGTAAATGTTTGGCTGTCATTTTTTTGACTAAAATTAATCGAGGTTTATTTCAAAATCTGAGTGGGAACACCACCTCTGTTTCTGTCGTTCTTTTACCCAAAACCTACCCGTAGTTTCGCAGTATCAAAATGTAGATGCCATGCGAAACCCTGTGTTGTATTATCTTGGATTGATTCTACTGGTCAGTGCCTGCACTGCTGAACCAGCAGTTGATCTTAGTGCAGATCCCAGCATTCCAGCCCTGTTGCAAAACAAATTGAAACTCCAGCACATCAAAACCCAACAACGGGCCTCAACTACGCTGGAACATCTGTTTATAGAAAAAGCCGAGGCACAGTTCCCCCTCTTTGCCCAGGAGGCCGATTTCCACAACCTCACCATTCTCCACCTCGACTGCTTTGACATTTACCTCAGCCCCCTGGATGAGCCGGGGGATTATTTGGCCTTGCTGCACTCTCCCGGACGCAGCACTCGACTCTTGTTTGTGGAGTGGGGCTTACAAAATGGCCAGTACTACCAACAAGTTTTGGCCGCCAACGGAGAAGGGATCCGTTACTTTGAAGGGATGGGTTTTGAAGGCGAAGAAAATGCTGCTACCTATGCCTATGTGGGTTCACTCTACAAATGTTGTTATGGCCCGGAGGCCACACCACTGAGTTGGTTAAACCGCTTTAAGCAGGATTGGGCCGAGCTTTTGCAGAACGATACCAAGGAATTGGCCGTTTGGGTCAAAGGTATACCCGTAGGCGGTATTTTGGCCCTTTATGGATATGCCGGGGTATACCTCGATTGAGCCCAATTACTCCTTCAACAGCAGTGTAGCGTACTTGATCCGTTGTCTTTTCCAGGTATAGGTGATGTGGATGCGGCCATCTGAACCCTGGATCACTGCCGGATAGGAAAACTCCTGCTTGGGTTCTTCTTCCAGAGCCATGAGTTGTTTCCAGTTTTTTCCGTCTTTGGAAAGCGCGATATTCAGTGGTGAGCGATCCCCACCCCATTGGCGGCTGCGTTTGGTCACGTGGTTGTAGACGATGAGTTGGCGGCCATCCATCAGGGTCAAGGCGTCGGTGCCGGAATTGGGATTGGGCAAACTGGTCTTTTTGAGTGGCGACCAACTTTTGCCCTGATCCGTTGAAAATGCTTCCAGTACATAGGCATTTTTGCTGCGGCACAGGATCTGCAAACGCCCATCCGAGTGGAACAACACACTGGGCTGAATCGCTGAGAATTCTTTGCCATCGTTGATGGCGGGAGTTTTACTCCAGGTGCGCCCTGCGTCTTTGGTCATCTCAAAGTGTACCCGCCAGCCGTCATGCTCGGAACTGCTGGGGCACAGCAGGGTGCCATCCTGGAGCAAAACGGGTTTATTTTTGATGGGGCCAAGGATGCCATCGGGGAGTTTTTCGGATTTCGACCAACTTTGGCCCCCGTCGGTGGAGCGCATCATCATGCCCCACCACTCGGCGGGGCTTGGCCCTACTTTGTAAAACAACAGCAGCTCGGCGCCGGGCATTTGGAACAAAACGGGATTCCAGCAGGGGTAGCGCAGCGTTTCAGTCTGTACTCCATTGGCAACCTCCAGGGGAGCGGTCCACTTGCCATCCACGAGGCGACTGGTCCAGATGCCTACGTCCTTGTGCCGTTCATGGGTGCCGCCAAACCAGGCGGTGATCAAACCCTGCGGCGTTTCTGCAATGGTTGAAGCATGGCAGGAGGGGAAAGGCGCGGTTTCGTAGATGAACTCGGATTTGAAGTTGGTGCTTTGGGCAGAAAGTTGGAGGCTGAACAGGAGCAGCGCGAAAAGCAGCTTGCGCATAGGTTTTATTTTATGATGTTCTTGCATTACCATTGCATTCGAGAGCGTCATCCTTCAGTGTGTCTTAAGTGCCTTGGGTTTCTTAGGTGGTAAAGAAATTTATGATCTGCTTTTCTTTTTTCACCACCTAAGAAACCAAAGGCACCTAAGCCACACCTAAATACCGCACAACCTATTGATTGAGCGCTGCCTGAAAGAAAAATCTACTTTTTATTCTCCCCAAACAATTCATTGAGTATCGCCGCCAAGCGGTACCCACTCAAGGTCAATTGTTTACGGACAACCTCCTGCCCTTGTTCCAAATAGAAAGGCGTAGGTTCGTCATTGGGCCGCAGGTATTGATTGCGCCCTTGATCGTCTTTGCCTTTTACGCCGTAGACATATTTAGCCGCTAGCTTATTGCTTTCCAAGGCCCAAAAATCAGGATCAAGGGTTTTTAAGTTGTCGAAACTTTTTTCAGGATATTGCTTCATCAAGTCTTTAGCCAGATCCCGTACACTTTCAATTTGAGCTTCGGTCAGAGGCACTTTGGGTTTGCCAAAGGGGCGAAGATCGTTGTATTTGCTGAGGGCACCACAACCATCGTCCCACATAGCATGGAGGTTGCGCCAGGTGCCTTTTAAGGGGAAAAGGTTGCCCCCGGCGTCGCCACCAGGTATATCATTGGTAAAGCGAGCTGTAGCGTGTAAGGGTTGATGCAGGTCGCTGACAATGTGCACCAAAAACGACAAAAAGCGGGCCTTTTCCATGGGTTTAGCCTGCGGAGCTTTCAAAATGCTGTTGCACTGATTGATTGCCCAAATGGCGTTTACCTCTGGTACATCATGCACAACCAAACCATCATTATTGATTGGGTAATCTGCATAATGCCAGGTATCATAGGTATGGACGCCGTCTGCTTTGAGGTCATCAGGCCAGGGCCCAGTAACAATAAAGTGGTTGACCTGAGGATAATCACGCGCCAGTACTGCTGTTAGTGAATCCACCTTGGCTTTGGCTTTTTTGTCCAGATTGAGGTACGCAATCATGGCAGTAACCATATGCCCATGATCCCACCAGGCCTTGGCCTGAATACCACCCAAAAGCAGAATTATTACAAAGCATATTTTTTTCATGGAAATCCTCGTAGGGGCGACCCTTGCGGTCGCCCTAAATGAATAATATTTTTCAATCAAATCAACCCCAAATCCACCTGAATCGCCTTCACCTTCGCCTTCAGGCTTTCCAGTGTAGCATCATAATCAGCCGGATCATTCAGCGGCGCATTCACTGATACGTAAAATTTAATCTTGGGCTCGGTGCCACTCGGGCGAGCCGATACCTTGGTGCCGTCTTCCAAAATGAGTTGGATCACATTGGAGGCTTCAATCCCCATGCCTTGGGGAATCGGAGTTGTTTCTCCTGTTCGCAAGTTTTTGCGCGTGAGACTTTTGTAATCCAAAACCTCAATGGGGGCTGAACCCGCTACCGAGCTGGGCAGATTGCTGCGCATGTCCGCCATCATTTTTTGGATTTCCTCCGCCCCGGCTTTGCCTTTTTTAGTCAGAGAGATCAAACCTTCGTAGTAAAAGCCGTGCTTTTGGTACATCTGCGTCAGGAAGTCGATCAGACTCAAGCCCTGGTCTTTGGCATAGGCCGTAAGCTCGGCGATCATGGCGCAAGAAGCTACCGCGTCTTTGTCCCGTACCGCATCCCCGATCAGGTAGCCGTAACTTTCTTCACCACCAGCGATGAATTTGGACTTACCTTCCAGTTCCCGAATCACCTGCGCGATGTATTTGAAACCCGTCAAGGTATTGTAGCAAGGCACCCCATAAGCAGCGCACATGGCGTCGATGATGTTGGTGGTTACGATGGTTTTGGCCACAAACTCCTTGCCTTGCAATTTACCCGCGTCCTTCCAGGCTTGCAGCAGGTAATAAATGATCAGGCTGGCCATTTGATTG
>JAAFHQ010000387.1 GCA_013298445.1 Chitinophagales bacterium
CGCTGCATGGACAATACTTCTTCATAATACCGCAAGTTGAGCTGGTATTTTTCCACCAGGCGGCGGTAGTATTCCAGCGCTTCGCGGCGGGTGGGCTTGTCGCTGTGCGAGATGAAGGGGGTATTGCCGATTTCAAGGAGTTTGGATGTGGAAAAAAAAGTCATGTTGGCCGGAAAATGGTACAGGGAATTGACCAGCACCCCTTTTTCCAAAATCAAATGACTGAGCCCCGCTTCCGCAGCAGCAATTCCGCAGTTAATTCCGGTGGGGCCACCTCCGATGATGATGAGATCGTATGTATTTTGCATCTTTGCAGACTTCATTTTGCTATTCGAGAACAAAGATAAGGTCATTCCTGTTTCGCTATTCGCTTAAATTCGTGTTATGATTGAATCCTATTTTAAAGCCTTTGAGGCTTACCGTGCGCAACATCCTTTTGAAGGGGAACCAACAGCGCTCTATACACCTGTCAACTACATCATGGAATTGGGTGGAAAACGCCTGCGGCCTATTTTGGCGCTGATGGGTTATGAATTGTTTAATCCCGACTACGCAGCAGCCTTGCCATTGGCCTACGCGATTGAGATTTTTCACAATTTTTCTCTTGTTCATGACGACATCATGGATGCAGCTCCTTTGCGGCGCGGACAAGCCACTGTGCATACCAAATGGAACCCCAATACGGCCATTCTTTCCGGGGATGTGATGCTTATTTATGCCTACGATTATTTGTTGAAACTGGATGCTCCGAACCGTATTGCTGATATTGTAAGGGTTTTCAATCGGGTAGCGCGAGAGGTGTGTGAAGGGCAACAAATGGACATGGATTTTGAAACCCGTCAGGATGTGAGTATTCCTGAATACCTCCGAATGATTGAATTAAAAACTTCGGTTTTGATTGCTGGGGCTTTAGAAATGGCGGGTTTGGCAGCTGGAGCGAGTGAAACAGATGTCAAACATTTGTACGAATTTGGGCGCAATGTAGGAATTGCCTTCCAGTTACAGGACGATATCCTGGACACCTTCGGCGACCCGGAGGCAGTAGGCAAACAAATCGGGGGTGACATTGTGCAGAATAAAAAAACCTACCTGATCCTAAAAGCATTGGAAATTGGTTCTGTCTCCGATCGCCAAAAATTGGAGAGCTGGATGAACACGCCCACGGTGGAGGCAGCCGCAAAAATAGCGCAAGTCAAAAGTCTGCTCCAGCAATTGGATATCCAAAACTTAGCCCAACAACGCAAGCAGGAATTTCAGGATTTGGCATTTGAACATTTACAAGCCTTGAGTGTGCCTCCTCAAAACCGGGCTGCGTTGGAAGCATTGGCACATGGGCTGTTGGATCGTGCATTTTAACAGCAACAAAAAAAAATTAAAAAGTTGGTGAACAATGTCTGCTTGATTTTGATTTAATAGTAAAACATGTTAAAATAATAGTTTTGCTATTAAAATAATTTTAACATGGCAAAGCTGCAAACCCTACCGTTGGCGAGGGTGGCAATAACTAGTCATTAGTCTTTTTTTCTTTCATATTATCACTGTTGCAAGCATTAGTTGGGCTATAGGGTGGAATTCACCTTTTAGCCCTCTTTTTTCAACAGTTATTTATTTTCTTTGCTGTGCATTCATTTAAAAGCTAAGTTTAGCTGCTCTAATCGTAGAAATCAGTCCAGATGCCCAATACAGAAATCCAGTTTTTAGAAGGCCCACGCTCGCGTTGGCAGGAATTCAAGTTCACGTTTAAAGTCTTTTGGGAATTCATCCGTGGTTTTCGGGCCTTACATTTTGTAGGCCCCTGTATCACCGTATTTGGTTCGGCTCGCTTTGGAGAAGAAACCAAAGATTACCAGTCTACCCGGGCCTTATCGGGTGAACTCGCCAAGCTGGGCTTCACCATTATGACGGGCGGAGGCCCCGGCATTATGGAGGCAGCCAATCGGGGCGCCAAGGATGTGGGAGGCCGGAGTGTAGGTTGCAACATCCGTTTGCCAATGGAGCAAAGCCACAATCCCTACCTGGACAAATGGGTGACCATTCGCTACTTCTTTGTTCGCAAAACCCTGCTTATCAAATATTCTTATGCCTTTGTCATCATGCCAGGTGGCTTTGGTACCCTGGATGAGTTTTTTGAAACCATCACCTTGATCCAAACCCAAAAAATCTACAATTTCCCCATTGTTATTTTTGACAAAACCTACCATAAAGCGGTGCTGGAACACATTCAAACGATGAAGGATTGTGGGGCGATTAGTCCCGAAGACCTCAATCTGTTTTTGGCTACGGATGACATCGCAGAAGCAGTGGCCTACATTCGGGACAATACCATTGCCAAGTTTAATCTGAAACCAGAGCGGAAAGCTAAAAGTTGGTTGGGTGAAAAAGCTTAAGTTGGACCCAAATCACACCACTGGACATTTTGCTCGGAGGACATCAATTGCCCCTGGCTTCAGCCTGGGGGTATCGGAACACACTCAGATTTGGGCTTAAGCCCGAGCTTAAAACCAAAGGTTGGGCTGAAGCCCATCAATAGAGATAGTCTCGATCCACACGCTAAAGCACGTGGCAATTCATGTCCTTCGTTTCTAGATTACAAAAATGTCCAGTAGTATGGAACATAAGTTTGAATTAATCAATGCAACTCGATTCTCCGAGCAGCTAGCCGTATACCCGACAGAGAATCAGCGACTAATCAAGGCCTTGTATTTGCCTTTGTTGGAACAAACTTCATCACAGCTGATCAACAATGTACACGTTGATATAGAACTGCTGCAAACACCAGAACGGGTGCTGGGCTTGGTACTTCCTCAAGCCCAGGATGTACACCCGGAAGAATCCTATGTCGCCTCTCCCTACGGGCAATATGTAGACTATGGCCGTTATGAAACCGCTCTGGAACTGGGCAAACTGCGTTGGCTCAATATACTGGCCAACTGGATTTTTGATGTACTGGGAAAAATTTGTCGTTGGGCAAAATTTGATCAGGTGGTGTTGGTGGATAACCTGCTTTTCTCGACTAATCTATATCCTCAAAAACCAGATTATTCTTTGCCCGACCTGCGCCATTTTTTACAAAAACACTTTCCTGATCGAGCCATCGTTTACCGTTCCATTTGCCCTCAAGTGTACCCGGAGTGGTTTGCCGAGTTGAAAAGCAAGGGCTTCAAAGTCGTATTTAGCCGCCAGGTCTACTTGTTGGATGCACCTGGGGGGGCACACCGCCGAAAACGGGCATTGGACATTGATTCTCGCCTTGCAGCCAAACAAAAACACCTCCGCTGGACTTTTCTTGAAAATCCGGATGATGAGCAACTCGCCCGGATCCTGGACTTGTATAACCAACTGTATCTGGAAAAATACGCCCGCTTGAATCCCCAATACACCCTGGAATATTTGAAAAACCTGACCGAGGGTGGGCTCATTCAAATCAAAGCCTTGTGGCATGAATCCAAAATTGTGGCTTTTACCGGCTATTTTATCCTGGATGGCGTAATGATCAACCCCTTGATTGGATATGATCGCAGTTATCCCCAAAAGGAAGGTTTATACCGCTTGTTGACCATGGAAACCATGTTGGAAGCTGAAAAACGCGGCATGTTGCTCAACATGAGTTCTGGCGCGGCTCATTTTAAACGTTTGCGTGGTGCTGAGGCACAGTTGGAATTCAACATGGTGTATGATCGCCACTTGCCTTGGTGGCGGCGTTTGCCTTGGACTTTGACGCGGATTATTTCAGTGCCAACGATTTGGTTGGTGCGGCGGTATGGGCTTTGAGTTGGGGATGGTAGAGGAAATTGGCCTATTGCTTAATGGTAGGCCGATTTTTATTCCTGCAAACCTATTTCAATCTCTTGCAACAATTTAATGATTTTCTCTTCAGAAATGTCTTCGTCAATGTCTCTACTTTCAAGCATTACTTTTACCAATTTGTCTTTTTTACCTAAAATTCTAATTGCCTCGTCAACGATTTCAGGCTTTGTCTGAAGTGTTTTTCTGATCTCTCGCCCAATGACCCGAGCTCCGATTTGATTGTTATCCAGATCGCCGAATAAATCATTATGGTGTTCGAATATTTCATCATCATAATATTCGAAGAAGTGTATGAGAATAAACACAATATCTTTTAAATCCTTGCTCCTGTTTTCAGGTTTATTGTTCCATGCAATGAGCTTTAACAATACAATAGAAGTGAGCGTTGCAGCTCGATAGGATTGACCATCAATACTTAGTTCATCGGAGCCATATTCAAAAATTTCTTGTAATGCTAAAAAATGAGACAGTTCATCGCTTACCATTGGAAGTAAATCAAGCTCATATCCGGTAGGGCTGGTTAGTTTGAAATGATTTGCACTGTTTGCTGTAAAAGCAAATTTTTGAATCAAAATACTTCGAACTTGCTGGTAAACATCCTGACTATCTGTTCCAACTACCCAATCTATATCTTTGGTTAATCGGAATGACTTTTTAGGAAACATCCATAAGTCCCTAGCCTGAGCTCCGATCAGAAATGCTTCAGTGTCAGCAAGGTCGCAGGCTGCTTTTACTGCGACACAAATGGCTGCAACTTCGTCAGTCGAGAATCGTTTTAATGTAGGCATCGTTAATTCTTTCAGCTACTTCTAAATTTCTAGGATCTCCACTATAGATCATATCAGCATATACCAACAGAGGATTCGTCCGCTCCACCGTTACCAAATTTTCTGCAAAGGGTATATGCACATAAATATTCCCTTTGGGATCTGGGATGAAGCGATAGTTTTTCATCAAATCCACCTTTGTTTCAGTAGAGTATAGCTGAAAGACAGCAGGTTGTAGATAGTTGGTAAGTAAATCTGCCCCGGGCTCGCCACCCCAGAAAGAAGCTTCATTCAAATCAATTTGATTCCAGGCGCTTTCCTTTTCGATGTTTTGAAAACGATACCTACCTGCAAAAAGGGAGGGCTTCAAACGCTGCTCGTAGGAATCAATCCACTTGAGGAATAAATTGCGTTTTTGATCCAAACGGAATTCTTTTTCATTCCTTTTGCGGATGTACCCCTGAGCTCTTAAACTCACCAAAACTTTATTTACAGTATCTAGACTGGTTGAACTAATTTGTGCAATGCTACGTTGAGGTTCATTCACCAACTCAGGTGTGCTCAATAAATAATATACTACAATCAAGCCTTTTTTGGTAAAAGCAAGGTCCGTGCTTTTAGGTAAGGTTGCTTTTTTATTTTTGTTCTCAATAAAAACATAGGTATTAGGTAATTTCAAAAACATATTTCCATTGACATCCATATAATTAAACTGCTGTTCGCGAAGGGTGCTTTTTACTTTTTCTGGAATATCTTGTGCTGCTAAAATTAGATTAGGGTAGTTCTTTTTTTGTTCTAAAAGATTAGGCAACATGGCCATTTGTAATTGCCCCTTTATTTCAATTGGATATTCAACCCCATTTATAGTGATTAACCCATCAATGTTTTTTTCAAAAAGGCTATACTTATAGGCAAGTGAACCAATCAAGCCTAAAGAATGCAACTTATCCAAGATAGGATCAATGATCCGGTTTACTAATGCAATTTGAATCGAGGTCATATTTTTTGTCTTTAAATTCCGAACACTCAAAAATACCGAACAAAATTCAATTTGTCAAGTACAAAAAACAAAAGGGAGCCTCTTTCGAAGCTCCCTCTTGTTTTCCCAAGGTCACAGTTCGGTTACTTCACCGCTTCCTCACCGTGCATGATGCGGATCTGGTGATTGATGGATTCGTCGTGGATGGCTTTGAGTACCACAGTTACGAATTCTTCGCTCAAACCTTTTTTCGCACCCTGCTTCACGGCCTTGCCGAGGATTTCATTCCAGCGGCTGGTTTGTAATACGGCGATGTTGTTTTCTTTCTTGTATTCACCGATTTTTTCGGCAATTTTCATCCGGCGGCCCAACAAGTTGATCATGTTTTCGTCGATCTCGTCGATTTCGTGGCGCAGGTCGTTCATGTGCTGCACGAAGATCGGGTCGTTCGAGTTAGGCTGTGGGAAAGTCATAGA
>JAAFHQ010000388.1 GCA_013298445.1 Chitinophagales bacterium
ATGGTTTGATTGGATTCGGCGGCAATTTTGATCGTAAATAATCCTCTGTACTCCGAGGTTTCGGTTTTGCGAAAAAAACCACTCGCCACCATATCACCCTGTTGGTTCATGGAATAGGTCAGATTGGCCAGGCTATACTCTCCCAACTCCAATTGAATCAGGTCTACACGAGAAGTTTTGCCCGACATCAGCAAAATGATCCGTTCGATGTTTTTTTCCTGCACCTGGGTAGTGGCAGTATATTTGGCTGAATAATTTTCACCAAAAATAAAGGCGCTGCCGTCGTTGCGCATCAGGCATCCGTACACCAAAAAATTGCGGTTGGCGTAACCCAGGGTGTATTTGCGGGCCCAGAGGCTTTCCATTTTTTGATCAAAAACCTGTACCAATAAATTTACTGAATCTTGCGGCGGGCCGATCGGCCAATTGAAAAACATCATTTTAGTGCTGTCTGGCGATACACTAAAACCACAAAATGCGTAGACAGAAATAGGGGGAGTGCGCACCTTGCCCAAGGATTTCACCAGGGTTGTTTTAAGGCTATCCAAAGTCAACTGAACCAACTCGTAAGCCGTACTTCGCTGGGTGGGGTAATAATGTGCGAACAACAGATTGAGCCGATTTCCCCATTTGAATACCGATTCTACCTTGGAACGAGCACCTTCAGTTCGGAGGTTGATTTCGGCAAAGGCGCGTTCGACGCCTCCTTTTCCCAAAATCTGTAGATGGACTATCCCCGGAAATTTGAGGTCATTTTGTCGGATTAAAGCAACGTCACTGCCACCCAAAGGTAAGGCTTCTCGAAACTTGAACTCTGCGTTTTGGGCAAGCGACCGGGCAGCAATAAGACTGGACAAAATTAGAAGTAGGTAGAATTTTTTCATGCTGGGCTAATCATTTCAATTCATTTCTGTTCCTGAAGGCTAAAAAACCATTCAAAGTACGAGACAATAAGCGAAAAATGTATTAAGGCCTTGTTAAATTTTAATCCCCATCGAATCGCAAGCCAAATTTTTCAGCCAAATCCTTGACTTGAGGGTTTTTTTCGTACATCGCCAGCAGTCGTTCCTTGTTGTTGAGTGGGCGGCTAGGTTTGGGCTTTTCGGTTTGTAAGGATTTTTCCAACTCAATTTGTAGGATCAGGTCTTTCCGGCCAAAAACCTGGCGCAGGTATTCCATTAGGTTGCGCTCCTGGCGTAGGGTGCTTTCTACCAGGCTGGAGCTCACCTTGGCCGTAAGAATTGGGTCAGACCAATTCAGGGGGATTCCTCTTAAGATGTTGCGGGTGGTTTCCTGTTCAACTTTTGTCAAATAATCTATCCAGACTTTTTCAATGTTTTCCTGGTGGATTTCCAAACTGGGTGCAGCATCAGATAATTTGGATTCAGCATGCACCTCGGCCATGAGGTCATCCAGTCGGCCAATCCGTGGAGTGGTCACCAAATGGGAGGGCGTTTTTGCATTGGTGTTTGAGGGAGTGGATACCGCGGCACTTTCTTGCTCTGGTGAGGCGGTGTTGCTCTCTGAAGGGGCGCTGCTGCCACTATTTTTGTTGTAGGAGGCAGGAACAGGGGTATCTCCCGCATTTACCATGGTTGTAGAGGGTGCTAGCTCGGGCTCAGGATTTTTTTTTTCAGCCGCTTCTGTTGAAATGTTCACCGCCCGATTGATGTAAGTCATCTTGATCAGGGTCATTTCTACATGCAGACGTTTATGGCGGGCCATGCGGTAATTGATGTCACAATCGTTGCACAAATTAAGGGCCGTTAGTAAAAATGAGCTGGGAGAAATATGTGCCTGAGTGCGGTACCGCTCTTTGAGGTTGTCGGTCAGCTCCAGCAAACTAATGGTTTGTGGGTCTTTGCACATCAACAAATTGCGGAGGTGTTCAGCCAGGCCATTGATGAAGATGTCTGCTTCAAAACCCTTGTTGAGGATTTCGTCAAAAAACAGCATTACTTGCGCCAGGTTCTCCACCAAAAGGGCATCCACAATTTTGAAGTAATAATCGTAGTCAAGTACGTTCAGGTTGAGGATGACGTCCTCGTATTTGACATGAGCGCCAGAATACGAAACAATGCGGTCAAATATAGAGAGTGCATCCCGCAAGGCCCCATCGGCTTTTTGCGCAATGACGTGTAGTGCATCTTCGTCGGCCTGGATGTTTTCTTTGCCGCTAATTCCCTGCAAGTGGCGCACCATGGAAGGCGCCTGGATGCGTTTAAAATCAAAGATCTGGCAACGCGACAAGATGGTGGGAATGATCTTGTGTTTTTCGGTAGTAGCCAGGATAAAGATGGCGTAACTCGGTGGTTCTTCCAATGTTTTCAAAAAAGCATTAAAAGCTTGTTGAGAAAGCATGTGCACCTCATCGATTATAAAAACTTTATATTTACCTTGCTGTGGTTGAAAGCGCACTTGCTCAATCAAGGCCCGGATGTGCTCCACGCTGTTGTTGGAAGCGGCATCAAGCTCGGTAATGTTGAAAGAAGCATTGTCGTTAAAAGAAGTACAAGACGAGCAAGCATTGCAGGGTTCTAGCTCTACCCCAGGGTTTTGGCAGTTGATGACTTTGGCCAAAATCCGGGCGCAGGTCGTTTTGCCAACTCCACGTGGACCACAAAACAAAAACGCATGCGCCAGGTGATCATTGCGCAGGGCGTTTTTGAGGGTATTGGTCACATGTTCTTGACCAACGACATCCTCAAAGGTGACCGGACGATACTTGCGAGCCGAAACGACAAAATTACTCATGGATGTAGTTTTGCTGTGCTTTCACACAGGAGACTTTATGAACAAAAAGTCTAGTTTGCAAACTTACAAAATTTGTACTGCGCAGGGAAGTAGTTAGATCAATCTCAGGAATAAAAAATTTATTCGACACTTAGTTTGACTTTTAAACTAAGTTCGCTTAATTTTGAACTATAAAATCAAACTTATGCTGCTGGAAGGCGCCATTGGGGATGCATACGGAGCGGGGTTTGAGTTTGTCTACCGCCTGATTATCCGGCGGCGCAACAAGCTAACGAAATACAAACGTCACCCGTTTTACCGAACCATCTGCGGACACTACACCGATGACACGCAAATGGCGATGTCTTTGGCGGAGCTGATTGTAGAAGGCACTGAATGGACGCGTCTCAGTGTAGCCAATAAGTTTGTGGAGGTGTTCAAACGAGACACCCGCCAAGGCTACGCTTTCCGCTTTTTTGGTTTGCTCAAAGAGGTGGCTTCTGGTCAGGAGCTCCTGGAGCGCATCATCCCCAGTAGCGAACGCAACGGATCCGCCATGCGTGCCTACCCTATCGGCGTGTTGGGTTCGGAAAAAGAAGTGCTGGAAAAAGCAACCCTCCAGGCCCGAATCACCCATGATACCGAGTGGGGGGTAAGGGCGGCACAAGCCATTGCCTTAATTGCGCATTATTTTTTGTACCAGAGGGGCAACAAATCCGAATTGATTGCCTATTTGGCCGACTGGCAGGGAGTGAAATGGCCCTTGGGCTGGCAGGGTGAAGTACCGATGAAGGGTAAAGAAACGGTCGAAGCAGTACTGAGCCTTTTGATGCAAGGAGAAAGAATGAGTTCCATCCTTTGGGAAGCGGTGGACTTAGGGGGCGATACGGATACAGTAGCTTCATTGACCTTGGCCTTGGGGAGTATTTGTCCCGAAATTGTGCAGGATTTACCCGACTGGATGTTTGAACAACTGGAAAATGGCCCCTACGGGCGCAGTTATATCGAAAACCTGGACCGACAACTGTTGGCACAATTGCCGATTGCAGGACACATCAACAGAAATTCATAAATCACCATGCGTATTGCTATCGCCCAATTCAACGCCCACATTGGCAACTTTGAGGGCAACCTGTCCAAAATGTTACAAATGACGGAAACGGCCAAAGCCCAGGGTGCAGACATCATCTGTTTCCCGGAATTGGCTACTTGTGGATACCCAGCCCGCGACTTTTTGGAATTTGATGATTTCATCCAACAGGCCGATGCTTGTATCCAAACTCTGGCCAAGGCTGCTCAAGGCATTGCCATCGTGCTGGGTTCGCCCACCCGTAATCCACAGGTGGAAGGCAAGGACTTGTACAATTCCGCCTATTTCCTGGCTTATGGGCGGGTAGAATACGTCCAGCACAAAGCCCTGCTTCCCACCTACGATGTATTTGACGAATACCGCTACTTTCAGCCCGCTTCGGAGTTTGGAATCGTGGAATACATGGGCAAACGCATTGCCCTCACCGTTTGTGAAGACATCTGGAACGTGGGCAACGAAAACCCGCTCTACACCATTTGCCCCATGGACGAGATGATGCCCTTCAAGCCCGAGTTGATGATCAACGTATCGGCATCACCTTTTTCCTATGACCACGCCCCGGAACGCATCCACGTGATTCGGGCCAATGTGGAGCGCTACAATGTGCCCATTTTTTACGTCAACCACGTAGGAGGACAAACAGAGTTGTTGTTCGACGGTGGTTCGGTGGTGATGTCGCCCAATGGGAATGTTTACGATGAGATGCCTTTTTTTGAGGAATGTATCCGGGTATACGAACTGGACGATGTGATGTTGGGGGAAAAACAGGTGGAGCTGCCGCGTGAAAAAACACCGCTGATGCACGATGCGCTGCTGATGGGGATAAAAGATTATTTTGGAAAATTGGGGCTCAAAAAAGCCATTTTGGGGCTATCGGGCGGGATTGACTCGGCAGTAACCGTAGTACTCGCGGCTCGTGCCCTGGGCGCCGACAACGTGCGGGTGATCCTGATGCCTTCTCAATATTCTTCTGATCACTCAGTAAACGATGCCCGAAAACTGGCCGAAAACCTGGGGGTTCAATACGACATCATCTTCATTGAGCCGATGTATCAGGCTTACATGGAAACGCTCAAGCCGCACTTTTTTGGCTTTCCTTTCAACGTTACGGAAGAAAACCTGCAGGCGCGGATTCGGGGCATGTTGGTGATGGCTTTTTCCAATAAATTTGGCCATATCCTGCTCAATACCAGCAACAAGAGTGAAATGGCAGTGGGCTACGGCACCTTGTACGGCGACATGTGCGGCGGCCTTTCGGTACTCGGCGACGTGTACAAAACCGAAGTGTACGAACTGGCCCACTACATCAACAAGGATGGGGAAGTCATCCCCGAAAACTCCATCGTAAAACCACCTTCTGCCGAGCTCCGCCCCGGACAAAAGGACAGCGATAGTTTGCCGGATTACGACATTCTGGATGCCGTGCTTTACAACTACATCGAACGCCACCAGGGCCCCAAAGAACTGGTCGACATGGGATTCGACGATGCGCTGGTGCGTCGGGTGCTGCGTTTGGTGAACATCAATGAGTTCAAACGGCATCAAACGGCACCGGTGTTGCGGGTGTCTTCCAAGGCCTTTGGCATGGGTCGGCGGATGCCGATTGTAGGGAAGTATTTGTCGTAGTAGAGACGCAGGGCTGTGCGTCTTGGCCTATCGAATTTTAATGTAAAAATCAGAAGTAACTATTTAGCACCCATCCACATGTGGTGGATTTTATATTCAATTTTTTTCACCACAAAGGCACAAAGACACAAAGACATTAAGCTCTAAAATGTTGTGTCTTTGTGTCTTTGTGTCTTTGTGTCTTTGTGGTAAAAAATTCCGCCGCAGGCTGCTGCTAAATAGTTACAATCAGAAAATGAATGTGGTAGAGCACTATTAAGCGAACGTAATTGCTGGTGTTTCTACCACATTCAACTATAAGCTTTGCTGATCAAGTGATTATCAAGCAGGTTTCAACCCCAAATTATCAATCAGCCTCACCTCCCCCACCCAGCTCGCCACACAAGCCACAATCCACTCATGCTCCGCTGGGTCAACAACCGGCTGTAAAGTCCGTCCATCAACAATTTGGAAATACTCTGGCCGAAATTCGGGTAAACTCAATCGTTGCATCGCTTCTATTTCAATCTCGGCAATAGGCAGAACGCCCAACTGCGTTTTGGCCCAGCTCAAAGTCTGGTA
>JAAFHQ010000389.1 GCA_013298445.1 Chitinophagales bacterium
ACACTGTCCTGATCCTGTAGGAAATGTTGCTCCAAGTTGGAAGTAGGGCACAAGTAACCCCAGCCTTTTTCAGCGCGGGTACCACACATGAGCGGGATGGGATTGCCAAAAGCATTGAATGCCCACACTCCGGTACCGATGCTAAAAATAAACTCCCGGCTATTGACATTACTTGGGTTCCAGAGCTCACCAAAGTTAGGCTCTAAAGCATAATCGCCAGCTTCGATGACCTTTTTGGCGGCAGCCAATGCTGCTTGCCAATTTCCATCGTACAACTCTGCTTTGGCCAAAAAAGCCAGCGCAGCGCCTTGTGTAGCACGACCGCGGTCTTTGGCATTTTGTTCGGTCAAAGTAGGCAATACCGCCGCCGCTTCAGTCATATCCTGCTTGATTTGGCGGTACACTTTGGCGACTGAGGCTCTGGTCATGGTATCGAGATATTCGGTGGTGACCACAGAGGTGATGACGGGCACGCCGCCAAAGTTTTTGACCAGTTCAAAATAATAAAAGCCCCGTAGGAATTTTGCCTCTGCCGTCAACCTGTTTTTTACATTGTCGGCAATTTTCGAAGTGCTCAATCCAGCAATAGCACTATTGCAGAGGAAAATACCTTTGAAATTGGACTGGTAAAAATCGCGGAGGCGCTCGCCCCGGGTATCCAGGGTGTAATGGCCAGCTTGCATGATTTCAAGGCGGCGTTTGAATGGTGGAGCCGCAATGGTATCGTTGCGGGCTTTATTCGAATCCAGCGGATTGTTGGAAATACGCGGAGGGTTGATGTCGTAGTTTTTGACGGTATCGCCTACCCAGGCGTCGTCGGTAGCGGCGTCATTGCAGAGTCGCCAGAAGTGTACTTGCCACCAATCGTCGAAGGCCAGGGCATTGTAACACAATCTGACTGCACCATCGCAGTCATTTTCAGTGAGGAAACGTTGTTCTTGAGTCGAGAGTTCGATGGGGCCTTGGAGCAGGTTTTCTTCCAGTTTTTCACAGGTCACCAAACCAACCACCACCAAAAGGAAGAGCAATACGCGTAATACTAGTTTCATTCCAGTCCTTCTTTTTAATCTGCAAATCTAACGTTTATTGCTCATTTTAATTTCCTGCTACTTAAGTTTAAATAAAGCGCTTGTCTTTGGCCATTTTGATGGCATCTGCCTTGGAATGTACATCCAGCTTGAGGTAGATGTTTTTGATGTGTGATTTCACGGTTTCCATGTCGATGTACATTTCTTCCGCAATCCGTTTGCGGCTTTTGCCAAGGGAAATTTGTTCGAGGATTTCCGTTTCGCGCCGGGTGAGGGGGGAGTTTTGGTTGCGGTGAAAAGACTTGATGACCAAACGGGCTACGTTGGCGCTCATGGCACCGCCACCTTCCATTACTTCTTTTATGGCGTCGACCATTTTTTGGGGACTGGCATCCTTGGTCAGGTAACCATTGGCACCATTGACCAGGGCCTCAAATATGGTGTGCTCGTTTTCGTAAACCGTGAGCATGATCACCGGTGTATTGGGCAGAATCTTTTTGATTTTGAGGAGCGCATCAATGCCGTTTAGCCCTGGTAGTTCAATGTCGAGCAGGATGACATCGGGGGCGTCAGCGTGAAGCTTTTTCGCGGCGTCTTCGTAGGAGGCGTATGTGCTAATCACGGCGTAACCTTCCATGCCACCGATGAGGTAGGCGTAGCTATCGCGGATGGTTTCGTCGTCTTCGATGAGGGTTACGTTTATGGTGTATTGCATGGTAGTATGTTTAGCCTTCACGCCTACGATGCCCACGACTAAAGTCATGGGTTGGGTTGGTGTGTCGCCTCCCACGGATAAATCCATGGGTTGGCAGGGTTATGCACGAAGTTTGTTTAATCCATTGGGTTTCGGACGAAGGAAGGGCCTGTTCTAATTGTTTTTCAAACAGGGGCGCTCTTTTTTTCTTTTAAGCCAAAACGGAGTTCAAGTCGGGTGCCACCAAGGGGGAGCAGGGCAAAGTCCAATTGCGCATTGATGCGTTTGGCGCGGACCTGCATGTTGTCGATGCCGTGGCCTTTTTTGATGTTTTCCAGATGAAAGCCTTTGCCATTGTCGCGCAGGATGATCCGCCAGGCCTGGTGTCCAATGGGCATGACCTCAAAAGTTACCGCTTGGGCCTGGGAGTGTTTCAGGCAATTGTTCAGGGCTTCTTTAAAAATCATGATCAGGTTGCGGCTGTAGTCAATCGGGACATGAACATCGTGGTAACTGTCTTGAATGCCTTCACAAGAGAAATCAATCCCTGTATCGGCAAAAAGGTCAACACCCAAATCGCGGATGCGGGTCAGGATCTCAAAAAGGTTGTCACTGGAAGGGTTGAGAGACCAAATGATGTCGCGCGCTCCGCCGTACAATTGCACCGCATTTTCCTTGATTTGCTGGACGATGCCTTTTACGTCGGGCTGTTGGGGGCCAAGTTTGTTTTGCAGGATTTCAGTCAATAGAGCAATGCGGGTCAACTTATTGCCCAATTCGTCGTGAAAATCTTCGGCAGTACGGCGGCGTACTTTTTCCTGCTCTTCCTGTCGCAAACGATCGAATTGGCGTTTGTGGCGCAAACGCAGGCGCACCCGGATGGACTGGATCGCTACCCCCAGGAGTACCAAAAAACCAATCGTCCCACCCCGAAACCAGGCCATTTGGTAAAAAGGGGTAATGATTTCAAAGTGATAATTGAGCACTTTTTTGGTCCATTGACCGGCTTTGTTGCGGGCACGAGCCTGGAAAACGAACTCGCCTGCTGGCAAATTTGGATATTCTACTTTGTGGTTGTTGGAGAGCACCGACCAATTCGAATCCAATCCTTGAATGCGGTACTGGTATTGCATGCCTTGTGGGTCTCGTAGGGAAACGGTAGCAAACTCAAAACCAAGGTGGTTTTTGCGCGGGGGTAAACGCAAATTTTGGGGCACATTGTACCATGGACTCAAACCCTTGTTCCATTGCCCGGCTTGCAGGGGTTTGGAAAACAGTTTGACCGATTGTAAAATGACCTCGGTCGGCGGAGCTGTTGCCTTGGGGGTATAAGCATGGTAGCGGAACAGCCCTTTGGTGGTGCCAAACCACACTGAACCATCTCGATCAATCAAGGTTGCGTGTTGATTGCTTTCCCAGTTCGGAATGCCAGCCATGGCACTAAAATTGTCGATTTGATAGCTTTGTGTTTTAGCATCGTGAACCAAACGTGCAAACCCCTGCCCGGTACCAGCGTAAACAATGCCTTTTTTGCCCACACTGAGGTTGTAAACGATATTTGAGGGCAAGCCCGATTTTTGGCTAAAATGTTGGAATGAATTGCTGGGTAAATCCCACAAAAACAGACCATTGTCCGAGCCTATCCATACTTTTGATCCCTGTTTTGCAGCACAGATGACGGTTGATTTGCGCAACAAATCCGGTTGTTTGCGCAGGATATTCTGGTCGTTTTGCAACAACAAGATACCCCTGGTACTGCCAACCAACAATGAATCCTGGCCAAGGTCCAAAAAGCAGGAACTAAAAAAGTTATAGGCCTTGAGTTGTTCGAAATGACCACTATCGTAGCGCATAATACCAATAGGTGTACCAATCCAAATGCGTTGCGCCCGGTCCTCGTACAGGTTCAATACCACTCCCTGAGGTAGGCCATCTTTGGCGTTGAGCAATTGGGTGAACTTACCTTGTTGGTAGCTCCAGAGTCCCATTCCTTCGGTACCAATCCACAAGCGGCCACTATGGTCTGCAATGATGGAGTTGATGCGTTGCGCTCCGGCTGGAGGTAGCCGAATGGCTTCAAATCCCTGTTTGCCCAAGCGGGCCAAACCGCCGCCATAAGTGCCTACCCAAATCTGCTGAGCAGAATCGCGGCAGATGCTCATGACCGAAGCGGTGGGCAATCCAGTGGATTCATCGTATTGCTCAAAAGTATCCCCTGCGTACCTAAAAACGCCATCCCCACCTGCCATCGCCAACCAAAGCTGCTGCTCGCGGTCGATGAATAGATCGGTGACAAGGTTTTGGGAAAACCCATTGCTGCGGTCAAAACGGCGGATACCATCCGGCTTCATTTGATACAAGCCATCTTGAGTGCCCAGCCAGAGGTTTTTGTTTTGGTCAAAGGCCAAACGCCTCACTCGTCCTTTGACCGTTTCGGCAAAACCGGGTGGATTGAATTGTTCATACACGCCACGTTTGCGGCGGAACACCCCGCCACGGGTAAGCAGCCAAAGGTTGTGTTCTGGGTCAGAATAGAGCCGGTATGGTGCGTGGAGGGCTTTGTCGCCAGCAGGCAGTTCAATTTCTTGCCACTGGCCTTGGTGTAAGGTGTATAGTGGCGCCTCGGGGCCACAAACCCAGATTTGACCCTGGTGATCCGCAAAAACCTGCCGAAAATGATGATCTTCAGGCAAATCTGCTTTGATGATTTTGCCTTGATCAATGCCGTATACTTTGTCTTTGACGATGCACCAGATGCGTCCCTGTTGGTCTTCCGCCAGGGAGCTGACTTCGCTTTGTTCGGGTGCTTTTAAAAAATAGTAGTTCTTGAACCGGGATCCGTCGTAACTGGAAAGGCCATTTTGGGTGCCTATCCAAATCCGTCCCTTGCGGTCTGCTAAAACGGTCATGCAGATGTTGTTGGCCAAACCATCGTTCATGGAAAATCCTGTGAAATGTTGGCCATCGTAGCGGGAAATGCCACCCATTGTAGCGATCCACAAGTGCCCCTGTTGGTCCTGGCATAGTGCATTGGCTTGCGACTGGATGAGGCCATGTTCTACATTCAGATTGACGAAGTTGTACTTCTGCGCCCATACTCCCGTCAACATTACCCAACTTATGGCCCAACATATGCTTCTTTTCATCCTGTAGACAATATGCTAGCAAGTTACAATTTAGCGGAGTGTGTTTGGAGATTTTATTATCGGCGAAAATGTGCTAAAATTTGTTCCAATGAGGCACGAAAAGCGGAGTTTAGCAGCGCTAAATGAGCATTTTCGGAACGAAATTGGGGCAAATTTTAGCCATTTGTAGCGAGAATAAAATTACCAAATACACTCAAAAAATGAAACCCCTACCAAATGGGCAGGGGATCATGAGAAACTGCTCTATCGTCGGGTGAAAAAATGTCTTTACCAGCAAACCAGTTGGTTAGTGGATAAGACAAAATTACATCGGAATGGTGGAATGGAAATCCCCCGGTTGGGGGGAAAAATAGGGTAGGGGCGTGTAGGTGTGAAAGTGTGGGTGTGTTGGGGCAGTCCCTTGCGGCTGCCCATCTTCTGGAAATTACCAATTCCCCCAATTTGCCCTGGTCAAAACCTGCCAAAAGTGCCTTGACCTGCCCCGCCAAGTCCCCTACTTTGTGTTCAAATCACGCCGCATGCCCAATAAACCCTCTAAGCCCCACGATGAGTTTTTCAAGGCCACTTTCGGCAGGCTGGATATTGCCCTGGATTACCTCCAGAACATGCTACCCGTTACCTTGCAACAAGACTTGGATCTAAGCAAACTGGAGCGTGTCAATGGATCTTTTGTTTCGCCAGCGTTACAGGAGTATTTTTCGGATGTGGTGTACCAAAGTCCATTAAAAATTGGGAAGCAATCTGCGGTACTGTCTTTTATTTTTGAGCACAAAAGCAAACCCGAACCTCGGCCCCATTTACAGCTCTTGCGCTACATGCTGGACGCCTGGACGGAGCAATTGCACCAGAACAACAAAAAGCTGAACCCCATTATTCCGATCCTGGTGTATCACGCCAAACAAGGGTGGAAAAAGCGGGATTTTGATAGTTATTTTGGGAAAAAACTGCCGGAAAGTATCTTGCCATTTTTGCCGCGTTTTGACTACATCTTTACCCACGTCACGGATATGAGTGACGAACAAATTTTGGAATTGGGGACAGGTTTGTTGATCAACACGTTCCTGATGCTCAAACACATCCATGATCCCGATTTCATCATGCACAACGCAGAACTCATTTTCATC
>JAAFHQ010000038.1 GCA_013298445.1 Chitinophagales bacterium
ATCGACCTGTTTGAGCGGGCAGCACCCAGCGTATGCTACATCACAACTTCGGTGGTGCGCCGCGACTTCTGGACCCGCAACGTGATGGAAATTCCACAGGGATCTGGTTCCGGCTTTGTTTGGGATCGCAATGGACACATCATCACCAACTATCACGTGATTCAGGGGGCCTCTAAAGCCCAGGTTACCCTGGCGGATCGCAGTACCTGGGATGCGGAACTGGTAGGTTCTGCACCTGAAAAAGACCTTGCAGTACTAAAAATCAAAGCGCCCAATAGCAAAATGGTGCCCATCCCGGTGGGTACTTCAGAGGATCTGCGCGTCGGGCAAGCGGTATATGCCATTGGTAACCCCTTTGGTTTGGACCAAACCTTGACCACCGGGATTGTCAGTGCCCTGGGGCGGGAAATTCAAACGGAAAGTGGCTTCCCGGTACGCGATGCCATTCAAACCGATGCCGCCATCAACCCCGGTAACTCTGGCGGGCCTTTGTTGGATTCTTCGGGCCGCCTTATTGGCGTGAATACCGCCATTTACAGCCCATCTGGTGCCTCAGCAGGGATTGGCTTTTCCATCCCCGTTGCGGTGGTGCGTTGGGCTGTACCTGAATTGATCAAGTACGGCAAAATTATGCGCCCCACCATTGGGGTAGAACTACTGGAAACTTCCGATATCAAGCGCAACCAATTGGAAGGGCCTCTGGTCATGGATGTGGTGAAAGGCGGCCCGGCCGCCAATGCGGGACTGCGCCCAACCCGCCGCGACGAATACGGCCGCATCGTTTTGGGCGACATCATCATGGCCATGAACAACAAACGGATTGCTACCAAAGAGGAGCTCATCCTGGAGTTGGAGAACTATCAGGCTGGGGATGAAGTAACGCTTACGCTGCTGCGGGATCAACGGGAAGTGAAGGTGAAGGTGCGTTTGGCGGCTTCGAAGTAATTATTTTTGCCACAAAGACACAAAGGCACTAAGGCGGCGATGGCTTCTTAGTGCCTTTGTGTCTTTGTGGCAAAAAAATTAAGGTGAAACCTTCCCATTCACCCAACCCTCATAAATCGCCCGCTGTAATTTCCCCGGATTAGCCAGCGGACTCACCTTGAAGGAGCGCTCCTTTTTTTTACCCATAATAAAGCGCAGATAACGCTTTTCCTGCCCTTGCAGCACAATCAACTCGATCTCATCCCCGGCAAACTGATCCTTGATCATGTTGGCAAAGGTGAAAGATTTGGCGGGTTCATTGTACACTTCCAGGATGAAATTGCGGCGACGCAGCCCGGCTTTCCAGGCTGGTGAATCGTATTCCACGGCAGTAACCACGGTACTGTCTTTCGCCACTCGGGTAGTCAGCCCCAACCAGGCACCGGGCACTGCTTTCGGTTCAAGGTCGATGTGTAGCCCCGCATAATCGAGGTACTTGGTGTAATTCAGTTCTGTAACAGAGTTGACGTATTTAAACTCGGCTTCGAGCGAGGCTCCGGCAACGTTTTCGCATACCTGTCGGAATTCAACTTCTGTAAATCCTCTTTGCTGTTTCAGGTAATACTCCTGGTACAGGGTGCGCATTACATCATCCAGCGATTTTTTGTTTTGAGTCAAATGCCGGATTCGCAAATCAAACAACCAGCCTACCACCGGGCCTTTGTCGTAATAGGAAATGGTTTTGTTGACTTCATCATCCCTGCGACCAAAGGGCCCATCACTCCAGGTTTCATAACTGGCCTGTACCAGGTTTTGATACAAACGTCCTGGTTTGTCCTCAAATGCCCGGATATTGTTGCGAAAAGCCTCCAATAATTCTTCATCGCTGCACAAACCGGCCCGGCGCAGCAGCAAATATTCGTAATACACGGTTAAACCTTCTGAAATCCACAACTGATTGGTACGACTACCTTCATCGTAATTAAAAGGCCCTAATTCAATGGGCCGGATACGTTTGACATTATAGTGGTGAAAATATTCATGGGCTAAAAAAAACAAGGTGCGCAGGCGGCTTTGAGGATTGTTTTGGCTTTCCCCCGTAAAGGAAAATGTGGTTGAATTCAGGTGTTCAATCCCCCCGGCACCTGGGCCAATGGCAATAAAAGTGTAATCTTTGTAAGGAACGTCTCCAATTAGATCAGCAGCAGCTTGTACGATTTTTTGCAAGTCGGACATGAATTGAAGCTTATCAAACTGTCCGAGTTTTAGTCCGATAAAGCGGTGTTTTTTTCCAGCTACCTCAAATGCGGGAAGTTCTTCCAAATTGCCGACCAGCAAGGGACTATCGTACAAAACATCATAATTTGGTGCCAAAAAAGTATATGCCTCTTTCGGTATTGCTTCCAGTCCGGTAGCTACCTGTTTCCAGGCAGAAAAGGGTAGTACCTGTATTTTTGAGGCATGGTTTAAATGCCCATTTGGATACATAAATACGCCCCCGGGTAAAATATAGCCCCGTTCTTCATCCAGATAGGGCGTAGCTACAAAGGAGCGCTGGGTTTTTACGGCATAGCTCAATACGATGCCCCGTTTCGGATGAGGGATCACCCGCCAGGTATTGTCATTGGTTTTTTCCCATTTTAAAGCTTTGCCTTTGGAGTCAAAAGCCTGAAATTGATCAACATACTGGGCAAAATCCAATCGCTGGTAGTACCCTGGGGTCCAAACTGGCATTTTGAAATCAATACTGGATTCGCTGAAATTTTTGCATTCCATTTTTACCTGAAAAGTATGTGTGGCAGGTTGATCCATCGAAATGTGGAAGTGGATCGAACTTGGGCCCGCCCAAACACAGGTACAAGCGCACAACAGCAGGACATAAAAACTGCAAATAATAGATTTCATTGGTATAAATTGTAGTGTTTGTGGGTACAAATAAAAACCCAGGTACTTATAAAAAGACAAGCCATTTAGACTCAACTAGATCCCTGTGGTAAATCCTACGACCAAATTTAACATTCCTGAACATCAGTTTACCCATTTCCCAATTATTCTGCTATCTTAAATGCTTGTTTAGACAAGCCCTAAAATGGTCAATATGTGTAACCTAAATTAACAGAGTAAAAACCGATTGTGCACCTGTTGCACATTCATGACCAACCGCCTATGAGACTGCTTTTACTTACTCTTGGATTGACCCTTTTGACAATCGGGTCTTTGTCGGCACAAAATGGCCGGACTGAAATTTGCAACAATGCTATTGATGATGATGGTGATGGATTCATCGATCTCAACGATACCACTGATTGCAAATGTAAGGTGATCGAACCTGTTTCGTTGATTCCCAATCCTTCTTTTGAAGATTACAATTGTTGTCCAACTGATCGCTCCCAACTCAATTGTGCAGTTACCTGGATTCAGGCCTCAGAAGCGACCACCGATTACATGCACAATTGTGGCTGGACTGGGCGTTCCAATCTTCCTGCGCCTACTCCTTTCCCCGATGGAGAGGCCATAGTTGGTTTTCGCAATGGAACCTTTGGTCAACAAAACTCAAATCCGCAGTGGAAAGAATACACCGGAGCTTGTCTGTTGGGGCCACTCAAGGCCAATACTGCCTATCGCTTCAAATTTTGGATCGGTTTTACCCATGCGATCAACTCCCCACCGATGGATGTGGTGTTTTATGGTACACCGGATTGCAAATATCTGCCTTTTGGCAAAGGGAACGAACGTTATGGTTGCCCCATGAATGGCCCTGGTTGGGTAGAATTAGGTCGAGTATCGGTGGGTGGGGTCAATGAATGGAAACAATACGAAATAAATATTACCCCGAAAGAAGACATTAAAGCCATTGCCATTGGGCCTGATTGTACAGAAATCAGCTGGACCACGGATACTTATTACTTTTTTGACAACCTCATTCTGGACGAGCGGATCAATTTTGAATACGTCATCTCACCCAAAAACCACCCTTGCAATGACAAGCACATTCTCAGTGTACCCACCATCAATGGTTATACTTACCAATGGTACAAGGAAGGGATCGCACTGCTGGGAGAAACTGAACCAGAGCTGCTGGTAACCAAAGGAGAAGGCGCTTATCAAGTGCAGATTGAATCCTCCAATGATTGTCGCATTACCTCGGTTTACCACCACGAAATTCCCGTGGACGAAACGGCCGTAACCCACAAGATTTGCCCGGGAGCATCTTTTCGATTTAAAAACAGCACAATTAACAGGCAAGGTGTTTATGTGGAAACTTTTAAATCCATTTACAATTGCGATAGCATTGTTACACTAACCCTTAATCTTGAAGACGACTTGATCGATTCGGTGCAAACCCGGATTCTCGAAGGTGATTTTGTGGCTATTGGGGGTATCCACCAAATTCGTACACCAGGACGTTATGCTTTAAAGGTCACTTCAACACTGGGCTGCGATAGCACCGTTTACCTCGATATTGATTACCTTAAAATATACATGCCTACCGCTTTCTCACCCAACGACGATGGGGTAAATGATAGCTTTGGCCTTTTTGCGAACTCCTCTGAACTGACCATTGTTTCACTTCGAGTATTTGATCGCTGGGGTGAACAAGTGTTCAGCGCCCGGGATTCGTCTTCTGAAGCACCAACAACCCAATGGGATGGCACCTCCCGAGGCAAACCTGTTCCTGAAGGCTTGTACGTCTATGTTGTCAACGTCGTGTTGAAAAATGGACGTGAACAGACCCGTTACGGAGAAGTACAATTAGTGCGGTAAAAAAAAGTTTAAAATAGTTTTTTAAATCTAAAAAATGTTTATTTTTGTATTGAATGATACGAAGCACACTTCTATTGTACACCTTATGGGCCAAAATGAATCCAAATCGCATTTTTGTGCCCACTTTTTCCCACAGTAGATCAACCTTGTTTTGCTTGAATTTGTAATCAAAAAAGGTATTTGTGTAATTATGTTAGTGATATTGTGAGTTTTGAAACAGGAGAGTGGGAAAAAAGTTGGAAAATTTGGTTAAAAAAGTGGGTAAAAGTGGAAATTTGTGGAAAATGTCCGTAGTTTTGGACACACAAACCTTCTAAAGGTGTATCCATGCGTAAACTATTGGGCGAATTCGAATGCAAGATCGACGAAAAAGGTCGAATGCGTTTGCCCAGCGGGTTGATCAGTCAACTCGGTGAGCGCGAAGCCTACACCTTTGTGATGAACCGGGGCTTTGAGAAATGTCTCATGCTGTATCCCCGAGAAGTATGGGACAAAATCACCGAAGAAATTGACCAACTGAACTATTACGATCAGGAAAGTCGTGCTTTCCAACGCTATTTCTACCGTGGTGCTCAAGAATTGACGATGGATGACAACCTGCGCATCCTGCTCAATAAGCGCCTCCTGGAATACGCGGGTATCGAAAAGGAAGTCATTCTGATGGCTTACAACGATAGGGTAGAGGTTTGGTCAAAAGAGCGTTACGATGAGATGTTGGACGAAGAACCTGCAGATTTCTCAGGCCTTGCCCAACGCGTAATGAGCCCGAGATAGGGTGTGGGTGTGAAAGTGTGATGGTGTGGGTGTGATGGAGCCCTGATTTGAAAAGCTTACGCACCCTACGGATTCATCCGTGGGAGCGCATATACAAAAACAGCCCACGAATTGATTCGTGGGAAAGCACCCCACGGATTCATCCGTGGGAGCGCATAATACAACCCCAACCCACGAATTTATTCGTGGGATAGGAAGAGAGAGAGCATATGGAATACCACAATCCAGTCTTAGCTACCGAAGCCATCGAGGCCCTAAACCTTCAAACATCCGGCACCTATGTCGATGCAACTTTTGGAGGAGGCGGGCACGCTCGCCTAATTTTGCAAGCACTCGGAGAACAAGGCCGCTTGATTGGATTTGACCAGGATGAAGACGCACAACGCAATACTTTGGATGACCCAAGATTTACGTTTGTGCCCCACAATTTCCGCTTCTTGCGCCGCTTCTTGCGTTTACACGGAGCAGAACAAGTGGATGGAATCCTGGCCGATTTGGGGGTGTCCTCACATCAATTGAACGAAGCCGAACGAGGCTTTTCTTTTCGTTTTGACACCAAGCTAGACATGCGCATGAACCAACAAGGGGAGCGCAGTGCCGCCGATGTGTTGGCCACTTATACCGAAGCCGAACTGCAAAACATGTTTGGCACTTTAGGTGAAGTGCGCAATGCCCGCACCCTGGCCCAAGCCATTGTACGCGAACGCCAGGTGCGCCCGCTGCGTAGCATTGGTGACTTGTTGGCGTTATTGGATCCTTTGGTGCGTGGACAACGCAATCGTTACCTCGCTCAGGTGTTTCAAGCGCTGCGTATGGAGGTGAATGACGAAGTAGGTGCCTTGCGCGATTTTTTAGAACAATCACTCCAGGTACTAAAACCCGGAGGCCGATTGGTTGTAATAGCCTATCACTCCATTGAAGACCGCATGGTGAAAAATTGCATCAAAACGGGCAATGTAGATGGGCAAATGGAACAAGACTTTTATGGCAACATTGCCCGGCCTTTCGAGGTGCTGAGCAAAAAAGCCATCTTGCCTTCCGAGGCAGAAATAAAAGAAAACCCGCGCTCGCGTAGCGCAAAAATGCGGGTAGCCGCGAAAAACGAATAAAATGGCAAAAAAATCAGGCATCGGACAATACTTTGAGCTTGGCTTCCTCACCTCGGAACTCATCCTCAAAAACCTGTCTTTTGTCTTGTTTTTGGGCTTTTTGGCGGTGATCTACATTGCCAATTCCCGCTTTGCTGAAAAAAACGTACGTCACATCCAACAGTTGCAACGCGAATTGCGCGAACTGCGCTGGCAATACATGACCCTGGAATCAGAAAACATGTACAACAGCCGCCAGTCCGAGTTAGCAGAGCAACTCAAGGATGAAAACTTTGAAGCGTTTGGGACGCAGCCAAAACGCATAGTAGTGCAAGACAAAAACGATTATTAATCTTTGATTGTTGGGCGTCGCTTCCCACAATTGACAAAACAAAATGATGGAAATCAAGAACGAAATTCTTTATCGGATTTACTTCTTGTTGTTCGGTATCTTCATACCGGCCGCCGTCATTATGGTATACCGCACCATCGTTATCAGTGCAGTACAGGGAGAAGCGTGGCGTCAACAGGGCAAGGACAACTATGTGCGTTTTAAAGCCATCGAAGCCGATCGGGGGAACATCCTGGCTTTGGATGGCAGTGTGTTGTCTACTTCTATCCCTTATTTCGATTTGTACTTCGACCCAGTAGCGCCCCAGATCAAGGATTTTAATGAAAACATTGATTCTTTGTCTTACTGTTTGGCCAGCTATGTAGATGATACTTACACACCTGGAGGTTTGCGCGACTACCTCATCCGGGCCCGGGCCGATTCCAGCAACCGCCATATCCTGATCAAAAAAGGGGCCACCTTTATTGATAAAGCCAAAATCGAGCAGTATCCACTGTTTAACAAAGGTCGTTTTCGGGGAGGTTTGATCGTTGAACAGCGCAATGAGCGCCGCCGCCCATTCGGATTGTTGGCTCAACGTACTATTGGGTATGTACGGGAAAATGCCAAACCTGTTGGAATTGAAGGTGCCATGGATTCGATCCTGCGCGGTCAGCCCGGCGGGCAAATGATGATTCGGGTGGATGCCAAAAAAGACATCTGGTTGCCTTTGGAAGACCTCACTGCCATGGACCCCAAAAGTGGAGACGATGTGCTCACCACCATTGATGTCAATATCCAGGACATTGTGGAAAATGCCCTTTTGCGGGGTATGAATGCCCACGACGCAGAGTGGGGAACCGCAGTTGTGATGGATGTAAAAACTGGTGCCATCCGCGCCATTGCCAATTTGGGCCGCGGAGAAACCGGCTGGTGGGAATCGTTCAACTATGCCATCGGGTCATCGGTTGAACCAGGTTCTACCTTTAAAACAGCAACCATGTTGGCACTTCTGGAGGACAACGTAATCAAACTCCAGGATTCGATCAACATCAATCATGGCAAAGCACAGTTTTTTGAACAACTAATGGTAGACGCTTCGACCGAAAGCATCGATTTAGATACCATTTCAATCCAAAAAGCTTTTGAAATATCTTCCAACGTAGGGATTGCCGGCTTGGCTCAGCGTTTTTATGGCTCCGGAAATGGACCAGATCGTTTTATCCGCCGACTCAAACAGTTCAATTTACATTTGCCATCAGGCGTAGAAATTGAAGGGGAAGCCAATCCTTATTTGAAAGAAGCCTTTAGTGAAACCTGGAGTGGTATTTCCTTGCCCTGGATTTCACATGGCTACGAACTACGCATCACTCCGCTGCAACTGTTGGCTTTTTACAATTCCATCGCCAACAATGGGACGATGATGAAACCCTATTTGGTTGCGGGCACTCAACGGTATGGCGAAATTCTGGAAGAGTTTCCACCAACGGTAGTAAAAAGGCAGATTGCGTCCGCGAACTCGATTCAACGCATTCGCGAATTGTTGGAAGGGGTAGTCAATGATGGTACGGCCAAAAAGTTAAAAACGGACGCTTACAATTTCGCGGGTAAAACGGGTACAGCGCAAATCAACTACAAACGCAGTGGTAAAAACATCCAAGTTGGTGGTTACCGAGCTTCATTCGTAGGGTATTTCCCTGCTGAAAACCCTCGTTATTCCTGTATTGTGGTGATCCATAGGCCACGCAAAGCCGGTTTTTATGGCTCAGATGTGGCTGGTCCAATTTTCCGGGAAGTGGCCGATAAAATCATGGCTACGGGTACCAACCACCAAACTCCGGTCAATCTGGCCGAACGGCCCCCCATAAAAACCGAAGCCCTCCCAGGTTTGGATGCTGGTGCTGCTGGGGATTTACGTACGGCCATGAAATACCTGGACCTCCCATTTTATGGGCGCCCTGGAACCGAAATGGCAGTAATCCGCACTCATGCCGATTCCATCCTTTTCCAGGATCGGGTATTGACGGAGCGGGTTGTACCGAACGTATTGGGAATGACTTTAAGAGACGCCTTATACGCCCTGGAAAATGCCGGGCTTAAGGTCAGGCTCAATGGGGTAGGGAAGGTGATCAGTCAATCGATACCGCCCAATTCCAAAATACGTGGACAGACGATATCAATAACCTTGCGATGAAAGAAGACATGGATCAAGCTGGCAAAACCTTAAAATCATTGCTGCAAGGGCTAAAACCTTTGCAGATTTTGGGTTCGACAGACATCGCGATTGAGGAAGTGATTTTTGATTCCCGCAAGGCGGGCCCGAATAAATTGTTTGTAGCCGTAAAAGGAGTGCAGGTGGATGGCCACCAGTTTATTCCTCAGGTTTTACAAGCAAACACCCGCGCCCTGATTGTGGAAACGATACCGGAAAACGTTCCGGATCAGGTAACCATTGTTCAAGTTGCCAATTCAGCTCAAGCCCTGGGCTTTTTGTCCTCCGCTTTTTATGAGCACCCCTCCCACCAACTCAACCTGGTTGGTGTAACGGGCACGAATGGCAAAACCACAACGGTTACTTTACTCTATGACCTATTTAGTGGTTTAGGCTTCAAATGTGGTTTGCTATCAACAGTAGAAAATCGCATTGCCGGCCAGGTGATCGCTTCCACCCACACAACGCCCGATGCCGTAGCCATCAACGCATTGTTGGCCCAGATGGTGGAAGCTGGTTGTGAATATGCCTTTATGGAAGTGAGTTCTCATGCGGTCGATCAAGGCCGGATTGCTGGACTGGACTTCAAAGGGGCCATTTTCACAAACATCACCCATGATCACCTGGATTACCATAAAACGTTTGACCAGTACATCCGTGCCAAAAAGGGCTTTTTTGACCAATTGTCTAAAAAAGCTTTTGCCTTGGTCAATGTTGACGACAAACGGGGGATGGTAATGACCCAAAACACGGCTGCAACGGTTTACCGCTACAGCCTGCGGCAAATGGCCGAATTTCGGGCCCGCATCATCGAGAACAGCCTAACGGGGCTGCATCTGGACATTGACAATCAGGACTTTTATGGCCGCCTGATCGGTGAGTTCAACGCCTACAACCTCCTGGCAGTATATGCCACAGCAGTTTTGCTGGAACAGGACAAAGTAGACACCCTCACCCAACTGAGCCAGCTCAAAGCAGCGGAAGGCCGCTTCGACTATGTACTCGACGCCAAGCGCAAGGTCACTGCAATCGTGGACTACGCCCATACGCCGGATGCCTTGGAAAAAGTGCTGGAAACCATCCAGGCACTGCGTAAAGCAGATTCCAAAGTGCTGACCGTAGTCGGTTGTGGTGGCGATCGCGACCGGACCAAACGGCCCACCATGGCGAAAGTGGCTTGTCAATACAGCGATCAGGTGATCCTGACCAGCGACAATCCACGTTCGGAAGAACCGGAAGCCATCATCCGTGAGATGGAGGCTGGCGTTCCTGCCGAAGCACGTCGACAGGTACTGAGCATCACCGACCGCAAAGAAGCCATTCGTACGGCTTGCCGTTTGGCGCAAAGTGGTGATGTGGTGTTGGTTGCGGGCAAAGGCCATGAAAAATACCAGGAAATTAAGGGGGTGAAACATCCCTTTGACGATAAGGAAATTCTGAACGAAGAATTTTCGCATTAGCTTGTTTAATGGACAAGCTAAAATTGAGGCTTTGTGGATAACTCTTGCGCCACCAAAAGTGGAAAGCAGGGGAGAATTGCTATTTTTGCGCCACTACTAAAAGTAAAATAGGGTGTTTGCCAGTTGCTTCAAAAACAACTGGATCCTTACAATCATCAAGACTTATGCTGATTAACTTAGTCGATTGGCTTAAAGCCAATTTTGGGCACTTTCTAGGCTCTGGTTTGTTTCAGTACATTACTTTCCGGGCCGGGGTAGCAATCATTCTTTCCCTGATCATTTCAATGGTGTTGGGCGGACGTATCATCAAGTATTTGCAAAAGCAACAAATTGGTGAAACCATCCGCGAACTCGGCCTGGAAGGGCAGACCTCTAAAAAAGGTACTCCCACTATGGGCGGAGTGATCATCATTTTGGCCATCCTGATTCCTTGCCTCCTGATGTCCAAACTCGACAACATCTACGTCATCATTATGGTGGTTACAACCTCCTGGATGGCGATCATTGGTTTTGTCGACGACTACATCAAGGTCTTTATGAAAAATAAAGAAGGCCTGAGCGGGCGCTACAAAATCATCGGCCAGGTGGTACTGGGCATTATCATTGCTACGGCGATGATCTTCAACCCGGACATCAAGGTGCGGATGGAAACCAATGCGGCACAAGAAGCAGGCTTAGCGGAGTCGGATCGGGTCAGTAGTTTCATCTATTCTCAAGAACCAGATGGAACAGCGGTCCAAAAAGCGGACTACAAAACCAACGTCACCAACGTGCCCTTTTTGAAAAACAACCACTTGGATTACGCCTGGCTCATGCCGGGTGGCCCGGAGTCGGACAAAAAGTGGCTGTGGTTGTTGTACATCCCTTTCATCATTATCGTGGTAACGGCGGTATCCAATGCTGCTAACCTGACGGATGGAATTGATGGACTGGCAACGGGAGTTTCGGGAATCATTGGTGCTACGCTGGGCATTTTAGCCTACGTTTCTTCCAACGCAATTGCCGCCAACTACCTCAATATCCTGCATTTACCAGGGACCGAGGAATTGGTGGTCTTTGCAGCCTGTTTGGTCGGGGCATGTATCGGCTTTTTGTGGTACAACGCCTTTCCTGCGCAGGTATTCATGGGAGACACGGGCAGTTTGACCCTTGGCGGTATCATTGCAGCTTTGGCCATTTTGCTCCGCAAAGAGTTGTTGATCCCCATGCTGTGTGGGATTTTTGTGGTAGAAAACTTGTCCGTAGTAATACAAGTGGCCTACTTCAAATACACCAAGCGGAAATACGGCGAAGGCCGCAGGATTTTCTTGATGTCACCTTTGCACCACCACTATCAGAAAAAAGGGATGCATGAGGTGAAAATTGTGACCCGCTTTTGGATCGTCGGGATTTTATTGGCCGTGATGACCATCATTACCCTTAAAATCCGCTAGAACCATGAGCCTCGATCAAAAATTGAATATCGCCATTCTGGGCGCTGGCGAAAGCGGCGTCGGAGCAGCAATATTGGCTTTGCAAAAAGGCCACGAAGTATTTGTATCTGACAAAGGTCAGATCAAAGAACAGTACAAAACGGAGTTGAACCAGCAAGGGATCGCTTTTGAAGAAGGCAGTCATGACCATGAACGCATCCTGGCCGCAGACCTGATCATCAAAAGCCCTGGTATCCCGGATAAGGCCCCCCTTTTACAGGAAATTTTCCAAAAAGGATTGCCAGTCATCTCCGAAATTGAATTTGCAGCGCGGTATACCCAACATTTTACCATCGGCATCACCGGAAGCAATGGTAAAACGACCACGACCAACCTGACCCACCACCTGCTCGCCAAAGCGGGCCTGGATGTGGCGATGGGTGGGAATGTAGGCAAAAGTTTCGCCCGAATTGTGGCCGAACGTGACTATGCCTACTACGTGTTGGAACTGAGTAGCTTCCAGTTGGAAGGCATTCAGGAATACCGCCCGGACATCTCGATGATTTTGAACATTACGCCCGACCATTTGGATCGTTACAACTACCAATTGGAAAATTACGCGGCGGCAAAGTTCAACATCGTACGAGCACAAGAGGCCAGGGATACTTTTTTGTACAATGCCGACGACCCCAATGTGGGTGGGCAACTGCAAAAACACCCTACTCAGGCTAAACCGGTAGCCATTTCCTCTAGCATGACGGAGGGCACTCGCCTTAAAGTTGGCGGGTTTACATTTGAAATGAGTACAACTCCATTGATGGGGCAGCACAATTACATGAACGCACTGTTTGCTGTGCAAACTGCGCTTCAACTGGGCATTGCGCCCGCTGTAATCCAGGAAGGTTTGAACACCTTCGTGAATGCTCCCCACCGACTCGAAAAAGTAGCTACTGTAAATGGTGTGGAATACATCAACGACAGCAAAGCGACCAACGTCGATTCGGTGTATTACGCCCTGCAAGCCATGACCAAACCCACCGTTTGGATCGTGGGCGGCCAGGACAAAGGCAACGACTACGGGCCTCTGCTCGATTTTGTCAAAGCCAAAGTCAAAGCCATTGTGTGCATGGGGCTGGACAATAGCAAAATTGTCCAAAGCTTCAATGGAGTCATCGATACAATTGTGGAAACCGGATCGGCGGTGGAAGCGGTACAACAAGCAACGCGATTAGCGATTGCCGGGGATACCGTTTTACTTTCTCCCGCATGCGCCAGTTTCGACTTATTCAAAAACTACGAAGACCGTGGCGAGCAATTTAAAGCCGCAGTTCTTCAGTTGAGTGAATAGCTAAAAGTAAAAAGCGAAAAGTAATCGCTGATTTACTTTTCGCTTTTCGCTTTTAACTTTTCACTATTATGAGCGTTTTTGCGAGAATCAGTTCAGAATTGCAGGGGGATCGTTCCATATGGGCGGTGCTGTCCATTTTGGCAGTATTCTCGCTGTTGGTGGTGTATAGCTCCACAGGTACATTGGCTTATGCAAAAGGTGGAGGCAATACTGAGGCTTTCCTTGTTCGACAAACTGTATTTGTGATTGGTGGGTTGTTGATTACCTATTTTTGCCACACCTTTAATTATATGCGCTTTCACCGAGCGGCTCCTTATTTGTTTTTCATTGCCTTACTTCTATTGTTTTACACCCTGTTTTTTGGGGCCAACATCAACGATGCCCGACGCTGGGTTGCCATTCCCTTTACCGGTTTGACTTTCCAAACTTCGGATTTCGCCAAAATTGCGCTGGTGATTTATGTAGCCCGCTCCATTTCTGCCAAACAGGATTACATCAAAGACTGGAAATCGGCCTTTATTCCAATCATCGTACCCGTCCTCATCGTTTGTGGATTGATCGCTCCGGCGGACCTTTCCACTGGCGTTTTGTTGTTTTTTACCTGCCTGATGATGATGTTCGTGGGGCGGGTTGATGTACGTTTCATCATCGCCCTCTTGGTGTTGGGCTTGATGGTTTTTGCGCTCTTGATCTTTTCAGCAGATGCTTTTCCCGGATTTATTCGGGTAGATACCTGGTCTTCCCGGATTCGGGATTTTGTGACCAACCCAGATGGAGGTTATCAGGTGCAGCAAGCCAAAATCGCCATCGCCAACGGCGAGTGGTTTGGTGTAGGGCCTGGCAACAGCATTCAACGCAACTACTTGCCTTCTCCCTATTCCGACTTCATCTATGCTATTTTATGCGAAGAGTATGGTGTGATCGGTGGGGTGATTGTGATTTCGATGTACATCATTCTCTTTTTCCGCATTACCCGCCTGGTGACCAAGAGTTCCAAAGCGTTTGGAGCAATGGTAGCCTTGGGTTTGGGAATACTACTGATCACACAGGCTTTTGTCAATATTGCTACGGCACTACACCTGATTCCAGTGGCCGGGGTTACGCTACCCATGGTGAGCCGAGGGGGGACTTCCACTTTGTTCACTTGTATTGCGTTTGGGATTATTCTTAGTGTGAGCCGATTTGTAGAACTAAACGAAGCAGACTAAAGATTATGGAAAAAAATAGTGCACCAAGAATCATCATCAGCGGCGGCGGTACGGGGGGACACGTGTTCCCGGCAATCGCCATTGCTGACGCGATTGTGGCAAAAGTGCCCGGCGCGCAGATTCTTTTTGTGGGTGCACAAGGAAAAATCGAAATGGAGAAAGTACCCAAAGCCGGGTACCCGATCGAGGGCTTGTGGATCAGTGGATTCCAACGCTCCTTGTCGCTCCGCAATTTGCTTTTTCCAGTGAAACTGGTGCACAGTTTGCTCAAGGCCCGCTCCATTGTGCGCAAGTTCAAGCCACAAGCAGCAGTAGGTGTAGGCGGCTACGCCAGTGGACCACTCTTGGACATTGCTACGCGTAAAGGAGTACCCGCCCTGATTCAGGAGCAAAACTCATATGCTGGGGTGACCAATAAGTTGTTGAGCCAAAGGGTTCAAAAAGTATGTGTGGCTTACGAAGGTATGGAGCGCTTTTTTCCGGCCGACAAAATTGTCCTTACCGGGAACCCAGTACGTCGCTCGGTTGCCCAGGCTACTGATGCTGGTGCTGCGCGTACCCATTTTGGCCTGGAAGCAAACAAACCCACGCTCCTGATTTTTGGGGGAAGTTTGGGTGCCTTGTCCATCAATGAAGCGATGGCACAAAACACCACTTTTTGGCAAAACAACCCTGAGATACAAGTGCTTTGGCAATGTGGTGGAAGCCACCATGAGAAATACCAAAACTGTGCAACGGCGCAGTTGCCAAATGTAAAACTAATGGCCTTTATCGACCGGATGGACCTGGCATACGCCGCAGCAGACGCAGTTTGCTCGCGGGCAGGCGCCCTGACCATCTCGGAATTGTGCCTGGTGGGGAAACCCGCCATTTTGGTGCCTTCACCCTTTGTGGCGGAAGACCACCAAACGAAAAACGCCCAGGCTTTGGTAGATAAAAATGCCGCGATCATGGTCCGCAATGCGGATACCGTCTCTGCACTTTTACCCGCAGCTCTGGAACTATTGCAAAACGAAACCAAACGCAACACCCTTGCCCAAAATATCCTGGCGCTGGCGAAACCCAATGCTGCCGAGGAGATTGCGGAGCAAGTACTGAGTCTAGTTGAGGGAGGTTGAGAAGGTTGAGGAAGGTTTAGGCTACCGCGGCGACATAGTCAAAATCGCTGCGGTAGCCTAAACCTCCCTAAACCTTCCTAAACTTTCTCAACCAAAATACAAGTTATGCTTGACCTTCAAGACATTAAAAAGCTTTATTTCATCGGAATCGGCGGTATCGGCATGAGCGCCATCGCCCGCTATTTCCTCCAACGTGGGGTAGAAGTACACGGTTACGACCGCACTTCCACTGAACTGACCCGTGCGTTGGAAGCTGAAGGCATGCATGTACATTATGAAGAAAATTTGAGCAAGGTTCCAGCGGGTGTTGATTTGGTGGTCTATACTCCGGCAGTTCCAACCAGTC
>JAAFHQ010000390.1 GCA_013298445.1 Chitinophagales bacterium
ATACACTTTACAATGAGTTGAAAAATCTTAATTTCCAATTTGGCGCATGTAGTGTCTATTTAATTGATGGTGATGACAATATAGAATCATGGGTTGCTGGTTTCGATGCTGGAGAATTTCCCTTGAAATTATTTGTGCCTAAATTTAGTCACCCTTTATATGATCAACAGATAAAAGCCTTTCACGAAGGGAAAAAATTTGAAACCCTGCATTTAACCCCTGATTTAAAACAGGCTTATGATGACCAAATGTTTCTTCATACGGATTATGTAAAACTCAAGCCGGAGTTGATACAAATGATGCGTGGGTTAGAGTCTGCTGTTTTTTCTATGGCCTACAATAAGTATGGTGCATTACATTGGGGGCCGGGTGAATTGACGCAAGAAGAGAAAAGTATTTTATTGAAATTTTCACTTGTTTTTGAACAAGCCTATACCCGTTATCTCGATATTAAAAAAGCAGAAGCTCAGGCCGATCAAGCCCGATTAAATTTAATTCAAATTCAAACTGAGAAAAAGCGAGCCGAAGATGCTTTGACGGATCTACGTACCACCCAAGCCCAACTCATCCAATCTGAAAAACTCGCCTCCCTCGGTGAACTCACCGCAGGCATCGCCCACGAAATCCAGAACCCCCTCAACTTCGTCAACAACTTTGCCGAAGTCAGCGCGGAGATGCTGGACGAGATGCACGAAGAACTGGAAAAAGGGGATACGACTGAGGCCATCGCCATTGCTACTGATTTAAAAATAAACCTGGAAAAAATCAACCACCACGGCCAACGCGCCTCTTCCATCGTCAAAGGGATGTTAGAGCACTCGCGGACCAGCACAGGCGTGAAAGAACCCACCGACCTCAATGCTCTGGCTGATGAATTTCTACGCTTGGCTTACCACGGCTTGCGCGCGAAAGACAGTAGTTTCAACGCTACGATGGAGACGCATTTTGAGCCTGATCTACCCAAGGTTTCCGTTATTTCACAGGACATTGGCCGGGTGCTGTTGAATTTGATCAACAATGCATTTTATGCTGTGCAGCAACGTACTGTAGAGACGTTGCATGCAACGTCTCTACAACAATCCCCATACCAACCCACCGTCACCATTTCTACCCAAAAAACAGACAATCAAATCATTATCAGTGTCCAAGACAATGGCAACGGCATCCCCGAATCCATCCGCGAAAAAATCTTCCAACCCTTTTTCACCACCAAACCTACTGGGCAAGGTACTGGCCTGGGATTGAGTCTGGCCTACGACATCATTACCAAAGGTCACGGAGGAAAACTACACCTTGAATCCGCTGAAAACCAAGGCAGCACCTTTACCATTGAGCTGCCATTTACAAACCCTAAAAATTAACGGCAATGAACATTTTAGTTGTTGACGATGAAAAGGACATCCGCACCCTTTTTGAACAAAAATTCCGCAAAGAAATTCGGGATAAAGTCTTCACTTTTAAATTTGCCCACTCTGGTGAAGAAGCGCTGGAGCTATTGGAAGACAGCAAGATCGTACTTATCCTTTCCGACATCAACATGCCTGGCATGAGTGGGCTGGAATTGTTGCGTAGGGTACGAGGTATTTTTCCAGCGGCTCCACCCAAAGTATTCATGATCACGGCGTATGGAGACAAAGACAACCGGGAAAGGGCCAATAAGCTAGGGGCAGATGACTTCCTCAACAAGCCCATTGATTTTACCTCATTGAAAGAAAAAATAGCTGAGGAACAAATCGAGTGAATGGAGTGCCTAGCGTTCTACCCAACGTCGAAACTCCCCGGCCTTTTCCCGGCTCACCGTCACCTCCTCCCCGGGTGACACCTTCAATTTCAATTTCAACTTCCCCCAATCGTCACTGCGGAAGCCTTCCAAAGCGCTTAAGGCAACTAAATATTGGCGATTGGCGCGGAAAAACTGGGTTGGGTCCAACAATTCTGCCACCTCGTCCAGGGAGCGGTAGTCGCTGAGGTATTTTTTGCCATCGGTACTCAGGAGGTAGATGTATTCTTCTTTGCCAAAACAAACAATGTCTTCCACCGGAATCAGGATCATGCTGCGCCCTTGGTGCACCGAGAATCGCGTTTTGTATTTTTTATTTTGTTGAGCAAAATTGGCAAAGAGCTCCTGCATTTGGCTGAGGTAAGAAGTGTTTTTGAATTTATCCTGCAACAGGTGAAATTTGTCCAAAGCAGCTTTTAAATCCTCTTTTTCAATAGGCTTGAGCAAATAATCCACACTGTTGAGCTTAAAAGCACGGATGGCATATTCATTATAAGCCGTAGTAAAAATGATGGGGCAATCGAGTGGCCGATGGGCAAAAACGTCCAGACTAATGCCGTCGGCCAATTGGATATCGGCCAACACCAAATCAGGGCTGGGGTGGGCATCCAACCATTCCTGGGCCTCCCGCACACTGCCTAATGGACCCGTAATCGTGGCAGTAGGTTCAATTTCCCGGACCAGGTTCAAAAGACTAAACGCCACCAAGGGTTCATCTTCCAGCATCAGTATGTTCAAGGTATTGGGCATCAAAGTAGTGGAATTTGTACTTTAAAAAATAGATCACCGTCCAGAATCCGCACTGGTTTTTCACTCAAAAACTGGTACAACTGCTGCAACTGGGCCAAACCCTGGCCATTGGAAGACTCAATTTGCCGGCGGATCTGTTTGTTGTTTTTTACCTCCAAATAACCCTTTTGGCATACAATACTGATGTACAATGGGCGGTCGTTTTGGACAACATTGTGCTTCAGCGCATTGTCGATCAACAGCTGTAAGGTGACCATCACAATTCCCTGGTCTCTGGCTGATTCGACAATGTCTATTTCAATTTGTAGGGCTTCGCCATATCGAATGTTCAACAAGGAGATGTAATGCGCGATGAAGTCGAGCTCGGTTTGTAAACTCACCACCTCGTTCTCCTTGTGCTCCAAAACGTAACGGTACACTTTGGCCAAATGGCGAATAAAACGGGATGCCAATTTGGGATCCTGTTGTACCAAGCCATCCAGGGAGGTTAAGGTATTGAACAAAAAATGGGGGTTTATTTGATTGCGTAGATTGTGGTATTGCAGCAAGGTTTTTTCGCGTTCCGCTTGCAAAGCCTGCAATTCGTAAGCTGTCTTTTCTTCCTGGCTCATTTTGAGCTTTTTTAAAAAATCAAAAGTGAAAAAGATAAAATTCAACAAAGCTATGGTTACTACAGCCAATGCCCCGAGCACCATTAAAAACTCGCGATTGGCATACGTTGGAAAATAGCTGTGAAGCAACCGGATCATTACTAAAAAAACGGTCGAAATCCCGGTAGTAGAAACCAGTACGGGCACCAGAATCCGCACAAAAGGGCGTTTGTCCAAGGAAAAATAAAGCTCCAACTTGCGGTTTACCCAAATGATCAGTTCCCAAATGCCGATAATCAGAAGAAATTGAAAAACAAATAAAAAGGCATAGATATGCAAAGGCAAACCGATCAAAATTCTCGATCGAACATAGGTGCCAAACAGACAAAACAGCCCGATAAAAAGATAAGGCAAATACCTCCGTTTCATTCCTGGACAATTTGCCCATCACTCATCACAATGATCCGATCGCTGCCCGCAGCAAAATCCTGATCGTGGGTGACGGTAATGATGGTTTGGTGATTCTGTCTGGCTAATTCCTGAAAAATCTCAAATACGCGTTGGGAGTTCACTTTATCCAGGTTTCCCGTAGGTTCATCGCCCATGATGATCGCGGGGTCGTTGATGAGTGCCCGGGCGATCGCCACCCGTTGTTGCTGCCCACCTGAGAGTTTTGAAGCCATTTTATGGGCAAATCCATCCATTTCCACCATGCGTAATTTGTCAATTGCGCGTTGTTCTATTTCGGCGTAGCTGTATTTGCCCAGTTTCAAGGCGGGCATCATCACATTGCGCAGGGCGGTAAATTCAGGCAAAAGAAAGTGAAACTGAAAAACAAAGCCCAGGTTTTCGTTCCGAAAGCGCGCCAATTGATTTTGTGACCAGCCATTGAGTTTTTCTCCTTTGATGTTGAGCGTTCCTTCGTAATCGGTATCCATCGTGCTGAGGATGTACAACAAGGTCGACTTGCCACAACCCGACTTGCCCACGATGGACAGGAATTCACCTTGCTCTACGCTGATGTCCACTCCCTTGAGCACTTGCACGGTCTCGGGCTCGTGAAAGTATTTGGTGATTTGTTTGGCTTCTAGTATCGGCATGATGTTATCCTCTGATGATCTGTACAGGGTCTACCTTAGCAGCCTTCAAAGAAGGGAAAAAGCCAGCCAAGACGGTGGTGATTACGCCAAAGCAAAAACCCATGATGTAATGTTGTGGATTAAAATTAACGGGCATAGTAGCGATGCGCACCACGCTGCCGCCCGGAAAGGGGGTATGCGACAAGGCCACACAAAACCCATAGCCCAGCAATAGCCCAACTACCCCTCCCAACAAACCAATAATGGCCGATTGCCACAAAAAAATGCCCACAATCTGGCGGCTTTCGAAACCAGTGGCTTTCAGAATGGCAATGTCCTTGAGTTTGTTGATGATGTTCATGTTCATGATGTTGTAGATGCCAAAACCGGCCACCAGCAACAGGGTAAACGAAATGATCCCAGTCATGGCAAAACGGATGCTCTCCCCAGCCAGCAGGGGCGCATTGGCGGTAGACCAGTCTTCGGCATGTACCCCAAAACGTTTACTGATGGTTGCGGCCATGGCCTTAGCCTGGTTGTTGTCGTACATTTTGATGTGTAGGTCGGTGATGAAACTCGGGTCGCGCTGCATCACTTTTTGTACCGTAGCCAGGGTGGCATAGGCACGGGCATTGTCAAAATCAGCCAGCCCATAAGAGAAAATACCCACTACGCGCAACATCAGGATGCTGCCCTCCGAGGTGGTGATGCTCAGGCGGTCACCAATACCTACATTCATTTTATTGGCCAAACCATAACCCAGAATCACCCCATCGTTGATGCCCAACAAGTCGATCAATTCCCCGGCGTCCATTTTGCGGGCCAGGGTAAACAATTCCCCCTGCTTTTTGACATCAATGCCTTGTAACGACCCTGTGATTCGAATCGGGCCATTGTTAAAAAAAACCTGAGTAGCTACCTGCGGCGCAACCCCTTTGACTTCGGGCATGGCTTCCAGCGATTGTGCCAGCATGATGGCATTGCGCAATTTGGGTACCACGTTTTTTGGACGTTGGTGGTGGACTACGTATAAGTTGCCAGTAGTATCTGGAGCGGCTTTGGCGATGATGGTGTTTTTTTCGATTTCCAGAGGGTTGTAAATGCGGATATCGGGCGCTTCTTCCATGGCCAGGTTTTTGGTAAAATCGTTTACCCCGGTCATAAAGCTGATCATCACCAAAAACATCGAGATGCCAAAGGTTACCCCCAACATGGCCACAACGGTCTGTTTGCGCTTGGTCAACAAGTGCGTCAGGGCAATTTCCAAAGTGAGGCTGCGCTTCATGAAGAATTTTTATGGTTGAGAAGGTTGAGGGAGGTTGAGGAAGGTTGAGGCTACCGCAGCGGCATTGTCAAAATCGCTTGCGGCAGCCTAAACTTTCTAAACCTTCCTAAACCTTCTCAACCTCATTTAACTATCAATTGAGAATTTTCAGTCAAACCACTTTTTACCTGCACCCTCTGGGCATCCTCCACGCCACGTTGAATTTTCACTTTGCGTTTTTCCTTTCCTTGCATTACCCAAACACTATCACCGGGTAGGAGCAAAGATTTTGGAATCACCAGCGCATTTTCTGCTTCCCGAATCACAATATTGGCTTCTACATTGAGGCCGTAGAGTTGTTGCGGCAGAGCATCGAGCAAGGTGGCATCCACCCGGATGGATTGTTCCACCCGGTTGAGCATCGGGTAAATTCGGGTGATTTCGGCATGAAAAATCTGATCGGCGAAGGCATCCATGGTGAGCAACACCTTTTGCCCCATTTGTATTCTTCCCAAATCCGT
>JAAFHQ010000391.1 GCA_013298445.1 Chitinophagales bacterium
TATACTTCCCGAGTAGCCCGGCGGTGAGGGTTTTCCCAGTACCAGGTGGGCCGTAAAAAAGTGCCCGATACCCTGGCTTGAGTCGCCTGCTCATTCCATATTCATCAAGCAGAGTTTGACCGTGTTGAAGCCATACGAGCAGTTCTTTTATTTCGGAAAGGGTGAGGTTGTTGAGCACCAGATCTTCCCAGTCCATCTGAATGTCAACTAGGTCGGCCGGAAAGGCGTTGCTGTAACGTGGGCGTTGGACCTTACCTGTGGTAAACAACTCCACATATTCCTGTGAAAGGATGATGCGCCCACTCATACGGGGTTCACCCTCAATGGCATCTTCTAACCACAGTACCCGCTTTTTGTTAAACAAGTGATCGGCACCAAAGTATTCCTGCACCTGCAGCCGGAGTGCAAGGTCGGTTCCGGCAAGCACAAGCAGGGCGGTTTCCCCCGTAGGCAAAATGCCCCGGTATTGTTTCCCTTTTACCCCACCGAATTCGGGAAATTCACCACTTTGTGGCAGCCGTTCCAGCAAAACAGCTTCATAATAATTGGCATGGATGTGTGGGGCTAAGGCCATGAGTAAAAGCAGGGTTTCTTCCCTGTTCAGGCGCTGGTCGCGGATAAAACGGGCCAAGGCCGTTTCATGATTTTCCCACTCCGGCTCTGGCGGGTACTTCATACCGCCTTTCATCGACTCGGCACCAAAATAGTGATCCAGCCGGGCAAGTATGGAAAGGGTGAGGTAGTCGAGGGCGTTGAGGAGGTGGTGGGGATGCATGGAAGAAATTGCATTAAATCAATCTATTGAGAAATATGAGTGCTGTTAATGATTAAAAATCAAGGAGGATAAACTCGGGCATGGAATAATTTAGGCATACCTTTAAGTGGCCAGTATATTCCAATTACTCTCGTATAGGATGTTTCATGACTGACTAGCCAATACGTGACATCCTTGGTTTCGATCAATTTAGGGAAATCGCCGGAATGATTAATATCGGCATCAATATTTGCATGTTGAATTATAAGTCTATCTGCATCTGAACAAGTATTTACAATCGGTTTTTGCCCTACAAAGGCCTCAATATCACATATAGTAATTGAATCCCTAATGGCATTGATTAATTTTGATTGTAGACTCTTCCTTGAATCATTCATTGATTGTGGATTTGCATTGTTCACACAAGCGTTAAAAGAATAAGCTAAAGTAAAAATTAAGCAATGTAATTTCATATTTCCCAAATTTACTTTGCCGCTTCTTTCCCCTGCCCAAAAAGTAAATTACCAATTCCTCTCATGATGTCTCCAAAAGTAAATCTTGTCATTTGGACTTCAACCCGGCGATTCATGTCCTGTGGGCTAAGTTCTGAATTTTCACCATGTACCTGTAACTCTAATATATTTGCAGGTATGCCATCAGCTATTAATCGTGCCCGGATTGCTTCTGCTCTCCTTTCTGAAAGCCCTCTGTTGTAACTGGCGTCACCATCGCTACTTGAATAGCCATGTATTATAATGCGTGTTAGGGGGCTTGTTGCCATGATATGCTCACGGATAAATCTTAAAGTCTGGGCATAATTGGCCTCTGATGGGGCAGTAGCGTCATTTCGTAGATTAGTAGAATCTAAACCAAACCACATTCGAGGTCGGTCAGCTTCGTGGGCTACGCCTCTTTCACCACTGAAATCAATACCAGTTGCCTGATTGCCAGCGATACCATCCCAGCGTTGAGAGGAGTCTTGCAGTTCCTGGGATGCGCCACAAGTGGCAATAGGGGTGGCAGGAAGAAAGCTAATGTCGCCTGCACTATTGATATGATAGCCCCAATTGACTCCTCCAATCGTAACACGGTTTGCCCCACTATTCGTTTCACACACGAAAAAGGTTTGAAATTCTTTGCCAGCATTTGTATCGGTGGACCAATCTCCGGGAGCATCCCATAATATTGCAGGTTGGGAGGAAGAACCATTTTGGACACTAAAACTCGCGACTCCATAATAAGGAACAGTTGCTGAAACAAGTCTATCTACACGCCAGCCCCTTGATGGTGCAGCGGGATCACTCCAACCTGACCTCGCTTGTCTAGTTGGATTATTTGGGTCGGCAGTTTCTATACCTCCCCCTGTACCTCTCTTAATATTCCTCACGGTTTGAATCAACCTAATCGAATCACAAGAACCACAAATTGAGTGATCATATACACTGGCAATTTTTACATAAACCCCTTTTACATCCCGACCTGCTGCGCTATATGGGTAGGTGCCTTTATAAGCCTTTTCAAAATTAAACCCAACATTACAACCGAAAAGCCCCCTGCAATTGTCTGCCATATATGTCTGTCCCATAATGCCATCTGCTGACATTGTACCTGAAGCAATTGCAGTATCTAGCCCAGAGCCACTTTCAAAAGCAGCATCGTTCCTCTGAATGATATTTTTCTGAATTGAAGTGGCCTGGACAGAGCCTTTGTTTCCTCCCCCCTGCTGCACTACATGTGTCAATTCATGCGCCAACAACCTTTTCCCCTCCGTTGTTTCTGGGCTGTATTTTCCTGCATTAAAATACACATCCTGCCCGTGGGTGAACGCCTGGGCGTGTAAGTCTTGATTCAAATCCGTTGCTTCCTGTCCCGTATGAATATTCACCCCGCTGAAATCGTGCCCAAAGGAAGCTTCCATTTCTGCACGGGTTGTATCCGGTAGGGCTGAACCGCTGCCTTTGGAACTTTCAATGCCCTGACTAAGCTGAGGGGAAGCCGTTTGGGTGCCATCCGACTTGGCCATTACAGCGGGGGCTGCACCGGGCTTTTCTTCTTCTTCCTTTGGCATGTCCTTTTTTTGGACAGCACCTTTCGCTAAGGGGTCTTCTTCTTCCTTTGGCATGTCCTTTTTCTGGACAGCACCTTTCGCCAAGGGATCTTCTTCCTCCTTCGGCGTGTCCATTTTTTGCAGGGCAGGCGGTTTCACAGCTTCGTCTTCTTCCAGGGGCTTGTCCATTTTTTGGATGCCGGGTTCCTGCTTTTCCTGCACGAGCTGGTCTTCTTTCATCCGCTCTTCCGCCGTTCCGGCACCAGTTCCAGCAGAGGTAAGTGTCCGTTGAATGCTGCTGATGCCTTTTTGTTGAATGGCGGGTGCAGTGCCTTTTTGCTGGTTTTGCACTACGGCATCGGCTACAGCATCAGCTTCCTGTTCGTAAACATCGCCGGGTTGCCCAACGCTTAGTTTGGTTTGCACCACGCTATTGCTTTTGGAGAAAAACGGGCCGTTTGAGGAGTCATTGGTCTTGTTGAAAAAAGGGGTAGCCGTTTGTTGTTCCTCGTTGTGCTGAGGTGGATTGCGGCGATGAGTGCGAAAGATGTTTTTCATGATCCTTTGAATTTTGCCAAGAACTCCTGCGCCAATTGTCCATAATCTTTGGCACCATTGGAGTGTTTGTCGAAGGTGAAAATGTCCATGCCTTTTTCCTGGGCGTTGACCAATGCTATATTCGTTCGAATAAAGGTAGGGAAAATTTTATCCTCGCCATAAGCTTCTTTCAGTTTTTCCAACACGTTGCGATTCATGGTTTTACGGTGGTCATATTTCGTCAAAACGAAGCCCAATAGGCTGATATTGGGATTCATCAGCTTTTTGATTTTTTCCAAATGGCGCATAAAACTACCCACACCTTTTAAAGGTAAAAATTCCGCTTGCAGGGGCATGATAAACTGATCGCTGGCTACCAATGCATTCACCGTCAACATGCCCATAGACGGAGGACAGTCGATCAAAACGTAATCATAAGGTGTTGGTAAGCGGTTCAACAACTGCTTCAGGATTTGTTCCCGCCCATAAATACTGACCAATTCAAGCTCTACTCCAGCTAATTCGATGGATGAAGGGACCAAATCCAGCCCGCAACAATGTTGAACCAAATCTTCCAGCACTGCGGCCTGCTCAAAAGCCTCCTGGCGCAAGGCATGGTAAATGTTTGGCTCAACTTCATCACCTATACCCAGCGACTGGGTCAAGTTCGACTGTGGGTCGAGGTCAATGAGCATGACCCGTTTGCCCTGGTCACGCAATGCCGCCGCCAGGTTCAGCGTCGTTGTGGTTTTGCCTGAACCCCCTTTCTGGATGACGATCGATATTATTTTCATGCCAGCAGCAGTATCGCCTGCGCTATGCTTTTCCATTCAGAAATTTGCAAGCCTGTTCCCAAACACTCAGAGCGACTTTTTTCCCCAATTTGCCACCTTCTTCGTTGCCAGCCATGAAATGGATGCCGCCATAAAGTCTGGACATACCTGCACCATCCGGGCCAGTTGCCATATCGTCAAGGGTAGCCCAGGAAAGCACCAGATCTGCCGAAGGGGTACAAGCAGGCTCGACCCTGGAACCTTTAGCGGGGATGGTCACCGAACCACCGTATTCGTTGCTTCCGAAAAAACATTTGATGATTTCTGCAGTTGCAGCACTGAAGGTGCTGTGACCGGATACATATTCCGCAAATGGTGGGGTGAAAGTAAGGTAAGGGCACCAACCCTCGCCTTGCATTACAACCGTGCCACGGCAAGGGCCACCCCAGGAATGAAAAGTATCGTTGTCCCGCAATTCGGCAATCAGGGTCACGGGGCGAACATAATCATAACACCTTTTGGCATCCCAGGCGGCTATACTGGCGTCGAGCAAGGCATTGGTAAGCGCAAAAAACAAAGGAATGGCTGCTCCGGCGGAGAGTTGCTTTTTCACAATGATTTCACCAGCTATGCGACAACATTGTGCCGGCGGAGTCGCCCAATACCCACTGGTCGGGTCGTTGATCATGTTAGGATACCTGTCCTCGTGCATACCCGCCCAGAATTCGGCAATGAGTTTTTGCTTCTCGGTTAAATTGGCGCTTATCTCAGTCAGTGCTACTCCCTGTGCTTTGAAGACTTCGGGATTGTCTTCTTGCTGTAAGGGAGCAGGTGGCCTAAACTGACCACCTCTACACAACGCAAAAGGTACTACTTGCCCCCAATGTGGAGTCAAAAATGATTGGGCCTTTTTGTTGATGTATCCAGGTTGCCAGTGGTTGATGTCTTTGGTGCGTTCTGGAGGAGGTAGATTGACCGGCACATACCCCGTCCAATCCTTGAAGCCATTCTCCTGGTTGGACTTGTCACCCTGTCGGCACTCCAGGACCAGTCGAGCCGATAGATTGCCGATGCCTGCCGGATTGTCGGTTTTCTGGTTGGTGTCTTCAGCATCATAACAAAGGTCTTCAACCATGAAGGTCTTCAACTCTTCTTTAAATGCGGTTGGCAAAGGGTTGGCAAAAATACCGTCGCAAAGGATGCAACGGTAGGCTGCAAAGCTGGAGGCCTGGCGGCGATTGTCCTTTGTATTCCATTTCGGATCGCCGATTTTCTGGTACAAGTCCCCGGTGGTGGTACTTAGCTCACAACCATCACTGAAAATGGACCAGGCATCATACATGGCAGTATGGATGATGGCCAGAGCACGGGCGGCAATGGTAGGTGGTGTTTTGGTGTAATAAATGGCGTCGCAAGCCAGTTGATTCCAACGTAGGGCTGCGGGTGGTGCATATGGTGTAGGCATGTGTTGAGGGTTTATTGTTGTGAAAGAATGATGAGTTGGTTATTTTGGTTGTTTGATGGGGTGTTGAGTTTTTAGGGTACGGATTAGATAGGGTATGGGCGGTTAGTAAAAACCCAGCAATACCATAAATCCTAGTCCATAGCCTAATGCGAGCACCAATAATGGCCAGGCAAAGGGCGGAAGCATTTTAGACTGGAGTTCTTTTGGAGGCTTTTGGCCAAGTGATCGCTTTAAGCCATCTATTTCCTTAGCAATATTGTCGGCTCGATTCCATCCGCGCCGTACGTGCATTCCATATTGCCAGATCATTAAACAGGTATAAATACTCAAGCCAATTCCGCAGAATAACATGATGTGGTATAAATGAGTATGGTCGCTGACTGCTGT
>JAAFHQ010000392.1 GCA_013298445.1 Chitinophagales bacterium
AGAGCCGTAGAAGAAAGATTTGGCGATTTGGACTACGAATACACCCACACCATTGAACCGGATGAAGTCAAAAAATTCTACTCGATTTTTAATGTACAAATGGATGACAGAGCCGGTTTATTAGCAGCAATTAAAAAGGAGTTCAGTGTACCCAATGCCTATACTTTATTTGGCGAATTCATGAAAACTCACGACATAAAGTATACCAGTTTCACCTGGATTTAATTTGAATCCAAGCCATCATTAAAAAGCGACACTCAGCAACTTAGCATTCCACCAACTTTCCCCCCTTAATCACCACGCTTTCAAAAAAAATCCTTTTCTTTGCGGAGAATTTCAAAATTAGGGTCAAATTTTTTGAAAAATCCTATCAGAATGATCAAGATCCTTGCCAATGATGGCATCAGCCCAGACGGTCAAACACTACTTGAAGAAGCGGGTTATGAAGTAGACACTACCCGGATTCCACAGGCGGACCTACCTGGCGTTATCGGCCAGTACGATGTACTGATCGTACGCAGTGCAACCAAAGTCACCAAGGAAGTAATCGATGCGGGGACCAACCTCAAAATCGTTGCTCGTGGTGGTGTTGGCTTGGACAACATTGATACAGATTATGCCCGCTCCAAGGGCATCACCGTGTTCAATACACCAGCAGCTTCTTCACAAGCGGTTGCTGAATTGGCGTTTGCACACATGTTCAGTCTGGCGCGTTTCCTACATGGCTCCAACCGTGCCATGCCAGTAACGGGTGGTACTGAGTATGACAAACTCAAGAAAAAATTCTCTGACGGTATTCAGTTGCGCGGCCGTACCCTGGGCATCATTGGCTTTGGCCGGATTGGACAGGAAGCAGCGCGCATCGGGATTGGCCTGGGAATGAACGTACTGGCTGCCGACCTCATGATCGACGAAGCCCGCATCGACATCAAACCCTACAACAGTGAGTACATCACCATGGCCGTAACGGTACCTACCGTGGAAATGGAAGAGCTGCTCGCTAAATCTGACTTCATCACCTTACACGTTCCTTTCAGCGGTGGTACCCCCATCATTGGCAAGGCGCAGTTTGATAAAATGAAAAAAGGGGTTTGTTTGATCAACACCTCTCGCGGCGGTACTGTAGATGAAGAAGCACTACTGGAAGCAATGGCTAGCGGCAAGGTAGCTGGCGCAGGTTTGGACGTATTCGACTTCGAACCCACACCACGTCCGGAAATCCTGACGCATCCCAATATTTCGCTTACTCCACACATCGGTGCTTCTACGCTGGAAGCTCAGGCCAACATTGGTCTGGAATTGGCCGATCGGATTTTGGCTTTCTTCGGCGACGATAAATAAACCAACTCCAAGCGGAGCGAATTAAAAGGCCCCATTAGCAATTTTCAGCTAATGGGGCCTTTGTCTTTATGACTTAATTCTTGGGAAAGAGCGAGTGATAATTAGTTGGTTACGAGCAATCTAAAACTCCTCCCCGAAGGTTTGGAACCTTCGGGGAGGTCGAGCAAACAACCACTATTCCACTTTCAGCACTTTCCCCCAGGCTTCTTCATTTCCATTGCGCAAACGAACCATGTAGAGTCCTTTTGGCCAATCATGCGCCGTGATGGTTTCTTGGAGTACCGTATTGCCAGGTATGGCCAAGGTACGGTTGTGAACCATTTGCCCCTGGGCGTTCCATACTTCCAATTGCGCTTTGGGGGCGCTGCTAGGCAACTTTAGGCTCACTACAAATTCATTCCCAAAGGGATTAGGGAAAATGTGCAATTGGCTGGCCGGGTTTATGGTATTGGTCGAAGTGGAGACCAGATTGATGTTGACGCAATAATCTTCAATTTCACCATAATAATTGCTGCTTCCTGAAAAACAGGTACTGGGTTCACTGTTGTACCGCAAAGCTACACGCATTCGAGTAGGTCCGGAAGGCGTGTTCGCTGGAATGTTGATTACACCACTGAACACGGTATCTTTTTTGGCACCCGAACTGTAAAGGTCTTCATTGCTTCCAAATATCCCATCCTGATTGAGGTCAATCCAGGCTACCACAAACTCATTGAACAAGGTCCCCTTGTAACCCATGGTCAATTTGAAATTATAGCTTTGACCCGAGCGCAAGTCCAGTCCTTTTAGCCCTGTGAAATCCCCATAACCGTTGCGGGCACTTGGGTTGCTGAAGTTGCCTACCTGAACCCCCGTAATCCATTCCTGACCAGCCTGGTCTATCAGGATGGTTTCGGCACAATAATCCTTATCCAGACAAGCACCGCAGTTGCGCGTTTTGAAAGTGAAACTTTTGCTGAATACCGAGGAAGTACCATCCAGGCATTCAGAACGAATCTGGAATTCATACTCGGTGCAGGCCTGTAAATTCCGCAAATTGGCGGAAGTGAAAGGTGGCGTCAGGGAAGACCAGGCGGTAGTTCCTACTATCCGATAGCGAAAGGTATACGAACTCGCTGCCGTTACTGGCTGCCAACGAATGATCACGCTGGAGATGATGCCCGTAGGTATCGTCACCTGAGAAGGTGGCTCACAACAGCCGTCGGTGCGGAAACTGAAGAGTTGATCAAAATCAACGCTGGTATTGCGGCAATAGGTTTTGAGTTGGTACTCGTAATCCGTGCAGGGTTTTAAATCGGTAAAATTATAAGGAGGAAGCGCCCGCTCGATCGTTGTCCAGGTCGTACTGCCCTTAATACGGAAACGCAAATCGACGCGTTGAATGCTATCATTGCTCGTCCAACCTAGTCGGGCACTGTTGACCGTAATGTTGCTAACTGCTACACTAACCAAAGAAGGGCAAGAACCACATTCTTTGGCCAATGCCAATAAACTGTTGTACACCTGGAGATGGCCTCCGCTACTCGTTGTAGTTTTTAAGTTAAAGTGGGGTTTGACATTTTCCAGAATCAAACGCCTGATCCATAGGGCCGCAGCTTTGGGGTCTCGTCTGGCCAAAGAGGCCAAGGTAGGACAAGGTGCAGCGTACAACAGACCTACCGCACCTGCCACCTGGGGGGCAGCAAAAGAAGTGCCTGAGGTGGTCACAAAACCATTGTTTTTCGCCGTCGTAATGGCCTGGTCGCCAAAAGCAGCCAAATCAACGGTGACTTTTCCATAAGCGTGGTTCATCACCCCGTTGCGGTTCATACTGGTCACGTTGATGATGAAAGAGCTACCACAACTTCCGGGCATGTCTCCAGTAGCGTCCACATCTCTGATATCGTTGTCAGTAGCACAAATATTCATAATGCCCTGGTGGCCTAAACTATCAAAAAAACTACACCAGATCGGAAACTCGGCTGGGGTTCCACGCTCAACACCCCAGGAGGCATTGGTAGCTACGACAAAGGCCCCCTTTTTACCTCCACTCTGATTGTATAGTCGCCTTTGGATAAAAGGATAATTATAAGCTTGGATGATAATGTCTTCTGTGCCAGAATTAAAGCCTCCCAAAACACCCATCATTTTAACCTTCCAATTGACCCCTGTGACGCCGTAATTGTTGTTGCCGACGGCCCCAATAAACCCCGCAACTTCGGTACCGTGGGTAGCAATTTCACTGATGTCATCATTGCGCCGACGTACATTCCAGCCTCGGTAGTCGTCAATAAACCCATTTTCATCATCATCTAGGTTATTGTTGGGGATTTCGGCTCGATTAACCCATAAATTCGCTTTGAGGTCTGCGTGTGTGGTGTCAATGCCATTGTCGATGACACAAACCACAATGGTGTCACCTCCCGGCGTGAGTCCACCTTTGGTAATGTCCCAGGCTTGAGGCATACCCAGGTCCAGACCCAAAAAACCACCATCTTGCCCGGTGTTAGACAAGTACCATTGTTTGGCAAACTCTGGATCGTTGGGCGTTGCTGAACGTAATTCGATGTAATGATTGAATTGGGCTGCTAGGATGGCCGGGTCGCGCCGTAGCCGAGCGAGGAGTTCATTTTCATCCTGGGTATTGGGGTCAAAGCGCAATTTCCAAATGTTCATGGGTTCAGACAAAGGAGCTTCATCTAGTGTGAAGCCGGACCCTGCTGCGCGTAAACTAGCTTCCTGACTTGCCCAGGCACTGGCACGGACAGTAGCCCGAAGTTGAACCAGGATTTCGCCAGGAACATGATCAATTTGATTTTGTGCAAAACCTGGAGTTGTAAACCACAAACAATTCAAGGCAAAACAGAACAAGGCAAAGGTTTGTCTCATGGGTTGAGAATTTTTTACAAAAATATAAACCAGCAGCTAGAAGAACGGAAAATTCACAACTTGTGTTGGGGAAAGTACAGTTAGAAAATAATTACCTTTAGCGCTTTACACTACCTTTAGAGATGCAAGCAGCATCTTTTAAACAAACATCAAACAGCAATGAGCTACATCAAACCAATTTTGCAAGTATTGAGTGCATCTTTGATTGTGCTATTTTTTTGCAATTCAACCAATAACCTCGCCCTCAAGCGCGAGTATTACGAAATCAAAGTTTACACCATCAACGGGCCCGAGCAGGAAGCTAAAGTGGATCAGTTTTTGCAACAAGCTTACCTGCCAGCCTTGCACCGCGCTGGAATCAGCAAAGTTGGGGTGTACAAACCCATAAAAACGGATACGACCTTCGGAAAGCGCATTTTTGTGTTCATTCCCTTAAAAAAGCTGGATCAGCTCAGCTCACTTTTAACGGCGCTGGACAAAGACGCTGCTTTTCAAAGCGCTGGATCGGAATACCTGAATGCACCCTGGGACAAACCCGTGTATGTGCGCATGGAATCCATCGTGATCCAGGCTTTCAAAGACATGCCTTTTCATCAGCTGCCCAAACTCGGTGGAACTGTGACTGATCGCGTTTATGAGCTGCGGAGTTACGAAGGAGCTACTGAGAAGTTGTACCAAAAGAAGGTACACATGTTCAACGAAGGGCAGGAAATCGGCATTTTCACCCGTTTGGGCTTCAATGCGGTGTTTTATGGCGAGGTGCTGGCTGGCCGCCGCATGCCCAATTTGATGTACATGACTTCTTTTGACAACATCGACAAGCGCAATGAGCTGTGGAAAGCTTTTGGGGCGGATCCTTTTTGGAAAAAAATCTCGGCGCTGCCAGAGTATCAGCACACCGTTTCAAAGTCGAATGTTTATTTGTTGAATCCTACGGCGTATTCGGAAATTTGAAAAAGAGCGCGCGCTGAGGTGAATCTAGGTGCCTGAGGTTTCTTAGGTGGTAAAAGAAAAAACCTGCGGAGCAGGGTACTTTTTCACCACCTAAGAAACCTTAGACACTCAAGGAATCACCTAAGGAATGTGTTTACCAGCCCGGCATAAAGTTCAACCCAAACGCCCCCTTCGCCCCCTTAATCAATGGAATCGCGTAATAAGGCTCCAAAATCAAAGCCCCAAACAAATTGACCCGCACCGAAGCACCTACTGAAGATAGCGGGCGGATCAAGTTTTTACCATTGAAATCTTCGTCTCCAAATTGATCAAAGGTGGTCCAAATCATACCTAAATCAAAAAAGAAGTTCAAATCCGCCGGGACAATGTTTGATGGTATTAAGGCCAACTGCTTCGGGCCAAATAATGGGATTCGAACCTCGGCATTAAAAACCCCAATTTTAGTGCCGATCAGGTTATCCTGAGTAAGTAAAGTATCGCGTAATAAATTTTGCGCTACATTTCCCTGAAAACCACGTACCCACCAGGGTGAACCCAGGAATAGCGGCGGGAAAACTTCAGTATTCTTAGAATCGCGCCCATATCGGCCAGTATGCATGACCCGGCCAGCAAAGGTGAATGGTTTTTTTCGCAAATAACCCCGAAAATCGATAGTTGGATTCAAAAATTGAATGTCGCCAAGGTATTGGCGTGCTCCTACCCGGAAGCGATAGCCTTGTAGAGGGGCAGTAAGCCCAAAATTTGATTTGTCCCCTACAATTGCCGCGCCAACCCCGGGCATGGTAAACCCTGGT
>JAAFHQ010000393.1 GCA_013298445.1 Chitinophagales bacterium
AGCGACACAATTTTCACAAAGAAAGCACAAAGAAACACAAAGGACACAGAGTTAGACGTAGACGACGCTTCGCTTTGTGTCCTTTGTGTCCTCTTTTTTTCCTTTGTGATAAAGAAATGTCGCTTTTGTAGTGTTTATGAAAAATTCGGGATGACCCATGTACGGGGAATTTAATTAAAATCCTTGTTTTCTTTGAGCTTGGCAATCGCCCCTTCCATTTGAGTCTTCTGCTGTGCATTCGATGCCTTGGGCAGAGCCAAATTGGCATACTTCAAGGCGTTTTTGTAATCGCCCACTGCTGAATAACCACGAGCTAGTCCAAAAAGAGTCATGTAATCCTCTGGAAAACGCTGGTTGTTGAGTTTGAAAATCTCCAGGGCCTCCTGATTTTTTTTACTTGCTTGCAAGCTGCGGGCGTACATGTGAATGTCCTGCATGCCAGCGGTTGGTTCCTTGACGGCCTCCTTCATGATCGCTGCGGCTTCATCATTGCGACCCATTAAGGTCAAAATTTGGGCTTTGTTGGACAAAGTCTGGAAATTGCGTTCGCCGATGTATTTTCTGCTGATCGCAGCATCGGCCCAGGCCAGACCTTCTTCCAGTGCCACCTTGTTTTGGGCACAAAACTGCGATGCAGAGAGGAAACCACGGTAATCAAAGCCAGTGAAATTTTGCAGCTCCTGCCGAATTTTGACCAGGTAATACTCGTTGACGTTGGGCACACTCACTTTGAAAGGCACGGCTAGTTTTTCCCAACGCATCCGCACCGTGCAGCCATTGGGCATCCGATCGTCGAATTCGTAAGTCAACCATTCGGTGTAGGGGTGAGCTTGGGGTTTTACGGTTACCCGCAGGGCATCTTCACTTTGGCGGTAAAAATAGCTGCCCCAAGCTGTGTGGTTTTTGGAAAAAATGATCACCCACTCGTCTTTGCCGGGGATCATGTGCAAACCATATGTACCAGCAGGCAATGGTTTTCCTTCAATCATAACATCGTGGGATACTGCAAAAACAGTGTTTTCATTCGCTCCGGCGCGCCATGGCATCAGGTTTTTTTCGTCGCTCAGGCCAAAATCGAGGTTGCTGAGGCCGTAAGGCACCAGTTCGCCCCAAATTTTGCCAGTACGGTCTTCGCCATTGGCACCATGTACATCCGGGCTGCCCCACATCACTGCGGCTCTGACCAGGCCGATGTGTTGTACAACTTCACATTTTTGGTTGTCGCCATTGGGCGGAACGGTAACTTGGGCATTCAAAAAAAGACCACTTGTAACAGTCAAAAAAAGCAGGGTGATTAAATGTTTGTACATAATCGATGTATTTTAGGTAAATAGATGACGGTTTGTTGAGTCACGGGGACTCACAATATTGTGCAGCAAGTTTTGTGGAGACGATTGTATAACAACCCTACATGGGCGTAATTAGAGCAGTATTTTTTGGAACTTTCAGACAATTAAAGAGTCTCTTGGTTAAATATCCATCCTTTTATCCGGTAAAAATAAACATTTTTTGTATTCATCAAATAGGTGACAATTTTCACCCCCTGCAATGACGATGGTCATTTCTCCTGAAATTACTCAATTCTACATTTGTCGGTAAATTATCCATTACCCGCGAATCCGCTTTAATGCTGAGCTGATTCTCAAAATTTCCCGATCGCCATGTCAAATTCCCTTTTGTTGCAAAAATACAATACTCCCGTTCCTCGCTATACCAGTTACCCTACCGTACCGTATTGGGAGGAAAAACCCATCTTCGAAAAACAATGGATTCAGCATATCCGCACGGCTTTTTCACAAGACCATGGCATCAGTTTGTACATCCACTTGCCCTATTGTGAAAAACTGTGTACTTATTGTGGTTGCAACAAACGCATCACCAAAAATCATGCAGTAGAGGAACCTTATGTCGCCTCTATCCTGAAAGAATGGGCTCTGTACCTCAAAAATTTACCCGGCAGGCCCCTCATCAAAGAATTACACTTAGGCGGCGGAACGCCCACTTTTTTTCATCCTGATCAGTTAGACGCGCTCATTAGAGGAATTTTTGAACACGCGGACATTGCTCCAGAGGTCGACTTTGGGTTTGAAGCACATCCTTTCAGCACTACCCGCGAACACTTGGTAACGCTATATAATCTGGGCTTCCGCCGCATCAGTGTAGGAGTGCAGGATTTTGCGCCCGAAATCCTGGAAATCATCAATCGGCAACAAACCGAACTCGAAGTCCAACAAGTTACTGAGTGGGCACGCGAAATCGGCTACACCAGCGTCAATTACGACCTGATCTATGGCCTGCCTCTACAAACGCCCGAGCACATTCGGACCACCATGCGGAAGCTGGAAACCCTGCGCCCGGACCGCATCGCCTTTTACAGTTATGCCCACGTGCCCTGGATTAAACCCAGTCAACGTGCTTATTCGGAAGTAGACCTGCCATTGGGCGAAGCCAAAAGAGCCCTCTATGAGTTAGGCAGGGATCTGTTGGAGGAAATGGGCTACCTGGAAATTGGAATGGATCACTTTGCACTGCCCGGCGATGAATTGTCTAAATCCATGCGGCGAGGCACCTTACACCGCAACTTTATGGGCTACACTCCCCATTACACCCGCCTGAGTATCGCCCTTGGTGCATCCTCCATCAGCGACAGCTGGGATGGATTCATGCAAAATGAGAAGGTCATCGAAGATTATCAAAAAGCCATTGAGGCGGGGCGGTTCCCGATTAGCAAAGGGCATTTATTGTCGGAAGAAGACCAGATCATCCGCACGCATATCCTGAACATCATGTGCCGTTATGAAACAGATTGGAGCAATCCTGCTTTACAATCTGAAAGTTTTGAAGACATTCCTGCTCGTTTGGAAGAACTGGAAGCAGATGGCTTGATTGAAGTAGACGGCCAACATTTGAAGGTGACTGAGCTGGGTAGGCCCTTCCTGCGCAACATTTGTTTGGCCTTTGATGCCCGTTACTGGCAAAAACAACCCGGAGGAAAGTTATTTAGTCAGGCAATATAGAACTAATTTTTTCATTTCATTGTAAATGCTGTTATAGTGCTCAAATCAACTGAATTCGTAACTTTGGAGTTCAGATTTTGTTTTAACTGCTTTTTAATGATATGAAAAAATACCCTGTCCTTTTTGCCATTGCCCTACTGTGTTTGTCCCTGGCCGGATGTTGGAGCTCCGGCCCAGACCCCACCAGAGAATACACGGAAGACCCTAATCAGATTGATTCCGATGGTCAACCAGGGATGAGCGATGACTACAGCAATACCAATCGGATGATTTGGCAAAAGCCAGAACTGGTGCTCGACCGTATGGGGGACATCAAAAACAAGGTAGTAGCAGACATTGGGGCAGGTACTGGCTTTTTTGCCTTCCGTCTGACGCCCATGGCCAAAAAAGTCATTGCAATTGACATCAACCAAAACCTGATCAACGTAATCGATAGTATCCGCACCGTTGAATTGTCAGATGCCGATCAAAACAAGTTGGAGACCCGCTTGGCTGACCCCGATGATGCACATTTGGGCCCTAACGAGGCGGACGTAGTGCTTCTGGTGAATACCTATCTATACCTTGGCAATCGGGTAGAATACCTCAAAAACCTGAAAGATGGCATTGCTCCCGGAGGGAAAATCATCATTGTGGATGTAAAACGTCAACGTTTGCCACAGGGCGAATTTTTACCCCCTCAAGCTATTCGTGTACCACAACACCTGGTAGAAGAAGAGCTGGAACAAGCCGGTTTTCAATTGCTCAGCAGCGACGACACTTCTCTGATTCACCAATACATGGTTGTTGCCCAAAAGAAATTGTAATGCTCTCACAGAAAGCTAAATATGCCATCAAAGCCTTGATTTATCTCGCCCAGCAGGAAAAGGGAGCTTTGATCAAAACTGCCGAAATCGCCTCAAAGTCCAGTATCCCCAAAAAATTTCTGGAATTGATTTTGATCGATCTCAAACGGGCCTCCCTGGTTAGTAGTAAACAAGGTATCGGTGGTGGATACTACTTATTGAAGGATGCGCATGAGATCAATCTGGCCGACATCTATCGGCTTTTTGATGGTGCCATTGCACTTTTGCCTTGCGCTTCTCTGCGTTTTTATGAACCTTGCCACGATTGCCCTGACGAAGCTACTTGTTTGATTCGGAACAGCTTAATTTTAGTTCGGGACCAAACCTTGAGTGCTTTGGAAAAGACCACTATTAAAATGTTGACGAAGGAAAATTGAAATTACAGGGTTTATTTGCAAGCTTTACCCTAAATTCGGGGTATATATTCAAATAAACACCAAATGATCATCCGTTGCGTCCTCCTCCCTATCTGTTTGTGTTTTGCCCTTTGGGGTTTGGCGCAGCCCGTGGCTGCACCCAAATATGAATTTCGCGGGGCCTGGATTTCTACCGTGATCAACCTGGATTGGCCTACCCGAGGCGCTTCTCCACAACAACAACAGACCGAATTGCTGCGCATTTTTGACGACCTGAAAAAAGCGGGAGTCAATGCCGTTTTTTTTCAATTGCGCTCCGAGAGTGACGCTTTTTACCAATCTGCCCTCGAGCCCTGGTCCTATTACCTCACAGGCAAACAAGGGCAAAGCCCTAATCCATTTTGGGATCCACTCCAATTTGCGATCCAGGAAGCCCACAAACGCGGTATGGAATTGCACGCCTGGTTCAACCCCTTCCGGGTCATCCGCAGCACCAATTCCACTTACCCAAAAGATTCACTACACGTATCTATTCGCCATCCCGAATGGATGATGAATATCAGAAACATCCTACTGCTCGACCCAGGCATCCCTGCTGCCCGCCAATACATCATCGATGTGGCCACCGACATTGTCAAGCGGTACGACGTTGACGGGCTACATTACGATGATTATTTTTATCCCTATGAAGGCATTGGCAATCAGGATACTGCCAGTTTTGCCAAATATGGCAGCGGCATGACCCTCAATGCCTGGCGTGAAGACAACATCAATCGTTTTGTGCAAGAACTGGGCGCAGCCACTTATGCACTCAAGCCCCTGGTCAAATACGGGGTAAGCCCTTTCGGCATTTGGCGCAGCGGCGTGCCCCCGGGCATTTCCGGTCTTTCTGGCGCAGATGTCACTTATGGCAACGCCGTGGTGTGGCTGGAAAAACAATGGATCGACTACCTCGCCCCCCAATTGTACTGGAAATTTGGCGGCAATCAGGACTTTGAAAAACTGGCCAACTGGTGGAAAACCCAAATGAATGGCCGCCACCTCTACCCCGGCATTGCAATTTACCGTGCCGATCCCAGCACGGTGGGGTCCGCAGCCTTGTATAGTCCTTCTGAAATTCCCAACCAGATTTATTTCACGCGGCAAAAGGAAATTCCCGGAGTGATCATGTTTCGGGCAGCCAACCTCTCCCGGCTCAATTCCCATGGCCTGGCGGATTCCCTATGCAACCGCATTTACAGCAATCCGGCCCTGACACCGGTCATGCCGTGGAAACCGTTGGATGCCCCCGGTGTGGCCAAAAATCTGCACCTGGTACCTGCTACCAATTCGATCAACCTGAGCTGGAGCGCTCCCGAAGCCAACGAGCGACAAGCCAAGGCGCGGATGTACGCCATTTACCGGGTACAGGCGGCGAAGGAGCCTTTTTGGTTGTTGGCCATGCAAGAGCCTAAAAATTTATTGGCGGTCACGGGCAGCACTCAGTACCAGGATCGCAGCATCATTGATGGGCAACAATATTGGTACGCCGTTTCGGCCGTAAGTGGCAATTCGATTGAAAGTTTGCCGAGCTCTTTTGCACCGATGAGTACCAAAACCCGGACGATACGTACCGATTTCGGCATCCGTGAGGTTTTTCCCAACCCATTCAACCAACAGTTGCACATTCGGTATTCGATTGGTGCGCCGGGTACTCTTTCTCTGCGGATTTACAATTCATTAGGGCAAGAAATGGTCA
>JAAFHQ010000396.1 GCA_013298445.1 Chitinophagales bacterium
CCAAAGGCCTAAGCCCTCAATACTCCAGTGTTGTTCGATATTTGGCGTTGTTGGCGCTGCATCCAGCAAGGACTGGTATTTTGTTTCTGCCAGAACCAGTCTAGGCGTTGAATCTTGCAACAAATAATCAATTTCCGGTGCACTCAGCCGGTAATTGAGCGGCACTAGCACTAGGCCCGTTTTTTGCGCAGCGGCAAACAAGACAATGTATTCCAGGCAACTGTCTGCCAATATCGCTACCCGATCGCCCAAATGTAAACCCAAATCCTGGGTGAGGTACCAGGCGAGGCGATTGGCCATTTTATTGAGCACCCCGTAGCTGAGGGTACGGCCTGTCTCCCATTCTTTTACCGCAATTTCATCCGGGCTGTAGAGTGCCCATTTGCTGAACCAATCCATTGTTATATGTTGAGGGCTGAGGAGTTGAGGAGTTGAGAAGTTTAGGCTACCGCAGTGACTTAGACAAGGACTATTGTCAGCGTCGCTCGCGGTAGCCTCAACTCCTCAACCCCTCAACTTCTCAACTACATCTTAAAGGCTGCCGAAGCAAAAGCCAATCCTCCACCCGAACCGATGAAAAATACCAAATCTCCCGCTTTGGTTTTGCCTTTTTCTACCGCATCATTAAAAGCCATGGGGATACAGGCCGAACCAGTATAGCCGTAGTGGTCCATGATGGTATGTGCCCGGTCGCGGGGCACTTCCAGCAAGTCCAGGGTATCCCAAATCGAATTGATGTTGATTTGGGTGATGAAATACTGGGCTACATCCTGCGGGGTGGCGCCAATCCGATCACAAAGCGTTTGGGCCATTTGGGACCACATGCTCGGGTTGAGCGCTTTGGGGAATTTTTGGACGAACTTCAGTTGGTGATCGTGGTTGGCCACAACCGCGTCACTAATCGGGTGACGAGCACCGCCGGCATAAATACCCATCCAACCGTGGTATTGCCCCTGCGAGATAAGTTGACTGCTCAAATAGCCGACTTGTTCGTCATTATCGGCCCGGAGCACAACGGCGCCCGCCCCGTCTGCAAAAAGGGTAACGGTTTTTTTGTCTTCCAGATTGAGGTATTTGCTCATGGCATAAGCCCCAACCACCAGAATATGTTGATAGTGTTCGTCGGCACGAATGTACTTGACGCCAATGTCTAGTGCTGTAACAAACCCGGCACAAGCCGTGTTGATGTCAAATGTACCCGCATTGCTGGCCCCCAAACGGGCCTGTACCACCGCTGCGGTAGAGGGTGAAACAAACTCTGGCGTATCGGTAGCAATGAGAATCAGGTCTAATTGTTCGGGTTTGAGGGAGGCGCGCTCCAGGGCTTGTTGGGCTGCGGCTACACAAAGGTCGGCGGTACTTTCATCCGGCGCGCACCAGCGGCGTTCGTGGATGTGTACGTTTTCGCTCAGCCAGGTAGCTACGTCTTCACCCAATAAGTCGTTGAAATACTGATTGGTAACAACACGCTCCGGGGCATAGGCGCCGGTAGAAATGATGCGGGCGTTGCGCATTATCGAGAGGTTTGAAAGAAGAAAGTTGAGGAGTTGAGGAGTTGAGAAGTTGAGGAGTTGAGGCTACCGCGAGCGACGCTGCCAATGTCCTTGTCTAAGTCGCTGCGGTAGCCTCAACTCCTCAACTTCTCAACTCCTCAACTTTTCAACGCTCCTTATTTTTTCGGTAGATCAACTTTCACTTCCAAAGACAACAAGCGGCTAATCGAAGGCGAAGCCACAAACTCCCGTACTTCAGAGCCAAACAGGTTCACTGCCTGCGCCGCTACGGTGAGTTTGCCAAAACGGTAACCTGCGCTCAGGTCCACGTTGAAAAATCCGCCGAGTGGGCCAAAGTTGAAGTTGCGGCCAACCTGACGATTTTCATAAACTGGTGAACCAGCATAGATCAAATCAGGATTGGTTTTGGCTGCCACATTGATGCCAGAGAAGAAGTCATAAGCTTGTACCCAACGACCAAAGATGCTGCTGAAGAACTTGCCTTTGGAGTAATTCAGGCCCAAGCCCAACTTGTGTGTAGGTGTATTAATCGGCAGGTCGTTTTCGTTCACCTTGCCATCACGGTTGCCATCGTTGGCGGTATCACTATTGTCCAGGTCGTAGCTGAACCAGGAGTAGTTCAAGGTGGCCAATAAACCTGCTGCAACGCTGTAGTTGAAGGACACATCGGCACCATAAGTGGCAACCTTACCAAAGTTCAGGTAAGTCAAGACCAAAGCTGAGCCGGTAGCCGGAGTACCCGGTACCACTTGACTCATCGGTACATCGCCCCGGTGCGTCACCGTGCGCCCCCCGGTAGCAATGTTGATGGATGGGCTGAGGAAGTTTTCGGAGGTGTTGTAATAGGCGTTCGCATCTACAAACAAACGTTCTCCAAGGGTGCCTTTGTAACCCACTTCCACAGTTTGAATGGTTTCTACTTTCAAACCGGGGATTTTGGTACCATCAGACAAGGTATAACCTACACTATTGCCCAGCAATACGCCGCCAAAGATGTTGGCTTCCAGAGTTGCGCGGCTTTTGGAATGAAATTGAAACCATACAACTCGTGGTCGTCGAAACGGGCAGCGGCTACTGCCTTGAGGTGTTCGCCAAACTTGCGCTCAACTTGTAGGTAGCCACCGATTTGGGCCACCTCAATGTTTTCGCCACCATCCAGCAGGTAGGTTCCTTTAGAGTTGGCGCGATCTTGTTGGTATTGTACACCGAGGATGAAGTCGAAGCCAGCCACACTATTGTTGTATTGTGCTTCGGCATTGGTGCGGTTGGAGTTGTCTTTAAAAACGGAGTTGCGGTTGAGTGGCACGCCCACCGTTGGGCTGATGCCGAACCATTGCTCACCAAAAGAACGACGGCGGGATTCTTCTTCGCTAAAACCAGCATCTTTAAACGACCAGTAGTTTTGGGTGCGCTGGTTCATGGCATAAGTATCCTCGGTTTTAGAGTAAGTTTGGTAAGCCTGAACAAAGAAACGTGGCGATACGTAGCGCAACTGGAACCAGTTGATCTGCCAATCCTTGATCTGATTGCGACCAGCATTGGTAAGCCCAATGTTGTTGCTCGTGCTATGGCCGTAGGAGAGAATGATGTCGGACTTGCTGGTGGGCGAGTAATAAAGACCTGCTTCGCCGCGCAGGGAGCTGAAGTCACGATTCAGTTCCAACTCCGTTGATTTGTGCCGGATGATTTTAGAACCATTTCCTGCGCCGCCAAAGAGTTTATTGTCAAAGGCGGTGTTGTTGTAATAAACCGTATCGGTGTAGTCAAACTCGGTTCCTTTCAGGTATTCGGCACTCACTTTGAAGGCAAATTTATCGCCCCATTTGCTGGCATGGCGGAAACGGGTGCTCAGCACGTTTTGGTTGCCCACCCCTACGGCGATGGTTGTTCCTTGCGAGGTACGTGGGTCTTTGGTGATGGTGTTCAACAAACCATTGTGGGCGTTGGGGCCGTAAAGGGCTGAAGAAGGGCCCAGGATTACTTCTATCCGCTCTACATCTTCCTTCACGGTCGTACTCAATGCACCCAAGGGCAAGCCAGTAGCGATAAGGGTAGTCAAACGGTTGTCGTTCAACTGTAAGTTTTTGGGATTAAAAGCACTGTTGAAGCCCCGGGCGTTGATGCCCACGCCGAGTACGCCTGAACGAACATAGTCCACCCCTCTTTGTCTGCCCAATAGTTCGGCTACATTAAAAGAAGGCAACTCGCTGATGGCTTTGGAGTTGATTACGGTGATGGTGGCTGGGGCATTGGTCAACTTTTCGGCTTTGCGTGAAGCAGAAACAACCACCTCTTGTCCAAGCAGCACAGCTGCTCCCATCGAAAAGTCAGCCGTGGTGGTTTCTCCAGCTTTTACGACGACGATTTTTTTAAAGTTTTGAAAACCCGTGTAGGTAACTTCCAGGGCGTATTCCCCAGGTTTGACATCGGCAATGGTGTACATTCCACTGGCGTCGGTGGCAGCGCCTTGGCTGGTACCGGCAATGACTACGTTGGCTCCCACCAACGCTTCGCCTGATTCGGCATCTTTTACTGTCCCCTTGATGGTTCCATTTTGAGCTTGCAGGCTGATGCAGGTAAACAGCGCCGCGCACAGCAACGACAAGAGCGTATAGGCTTTTTTCATAACGAGTGCGTTTTGCATGAATTAGAATGATGAATGGTGAACAGGCTATTGGACAAAATATACTTTCAACCAAGTCCCTGATGGTAATGAATGATTTCGGGATTAAAATTAGAAGGAGATTGATGTGCTGGATGTAGGATCAAAAAACTCAGGTAGGTTGACTTTTTGCAAAGAGGTGAATGAAATGAGTTCTAAATGATTGAAAAACAATACAATTGATGCTCCAATATCAAGCTTGACTCAGTTGTGGTTTTGCGATCAAGGGTCTTTTTTGGGTATTGGCCTTAAAAATGCATAGTACACTGAAAATGAAAACAATGGAAAAAAGAAAGGTTTGATCACAAAGGCATTTTTTCAGTGTGTCTGTTCGGCTTAAGGTGAAGGTAAAAAGAAAAGTCAAGGGACAAATCGCCAATTCGTTTGTTTGGCTTTGATTTTTGTAAAAAATTAACAATTAGGTTTTTACAATATTTTTTTTCGTCCATTTTGGAAAGAATGTATAAAAATGGCTTTAAGTCAACCCAAGTTCGTATTTTTCAAAACAAGTCAAACATCATCTACCTCAATTACAATTGATTATTTTTCAGCCATGTTTCCTTGCCAAATAAAATAATCCAAAGTTCCGAGAAAATGAATTCACGAGGCGCTGTTATGGTTTGGTTCACCTGCATCATTCCATTTTTTGTGTACAGCCAAACGCAAGTCAAAAGTATGGAAGACATTCGATACCCTTTTGCGGTCAAAAAAATAGACTTGCCCAACCAGGTCAGCATCGCATACGCCGACGAAGGCAAGGGCAAAACCACCCTGATCTTCATCCACGGCCTGGGCAGTTACCTGCCTGCCTGGAAAAAAGTGGTGGACGAATTGCGCCAGGATTACCGTTGCATCGTGGTCGACCTGCCTGGTTATGGCAAATCGGGACGGGGAGACTGGAGCTATGACATGGCTTTTTTTGCCGATTGTATCGAGGCACTGGTCAAAAAACTCAAACTGCGCAAGGTCAGTTTGGTGGGGCATTCGATGGGGGGGCAAATCAGTCTGACCCTGGCCTTACGTCAACCCCAATGGCTGCAAAAACTGGTCTTATTGGCACCCGCAGGCTTCGAAACGTTTACGGAAGCCGATCGCGCCTGGTTTACCCAATACGTTACGCCAGCGGTTTTTAAGGCCACTCCTGTAGCCCAAATTGAACGGAACTTTGACGTCAATTTCTATGGAGCAAAAATGCCCGCTGATGCCCGGTTTATGTACGAGGATCGCCTATTGATGCGGGAAACCGCGGAATTTGACCAATATTGCAACATGATTCCCAAATGTGTGCAGGGGATGTTGCAGCAACCCGTAGCGGATCGTTTGCACGAAATCAAAACGCCGACCCTCGTCTTCTACGGCAATGACGATTTGTTGATCCCGAATCGGATTTTACACCCTAAGCTCAGTGTCGAAGCCGTTGCCAAACAGGGACAGGAACAGCTACCCCAAAGCCAATTGGTGATGGTGCCGAAGTGTGGTCATTTTGTGCTTTGGGATGGAGCGGCTACGGTTTGTGCTTCTATAAAAACATTTTTAAATACCCTTCAATGAACAGACTACAAGGAAAAGTGGCCATCGTCACCGGTGGTGCCAGCGGAATTGGTAAAGCTACTGCCCAGCGCTTTTTGCAAGAAGGAGCCACTGTGGCCATCTGGGACATCAACGAAGCCAGCGGTAAGGCTCTTGCGACAGAATGG
>JAAFHQ010000394.1 GCA_013298445.1 Chitinophagales bacterium
AAGTCGAGTTTAAACTTGGATTTAAAAGGTACTTCCTGCAATGGAGCCGTTTCACCAGCAATAACCTGATCGATGGCCCCAATTTGTTGGTCAATTACACTTTTTACGGCAGGGTTAAGTCGAGGCAACTGTGCAGCTGCGTAAGTCACTTCTTTAGGATCCACTTTTTTGTCCAAAAAGTCCTTCGAAGTGCCTCGATAAATGCTATAACCCCTTTTGTTGTAGAGGGTGTACAAAATCCGATCCCGCTTGCGATCTACCGAGATTGCTGGGGAATAATGGGAAATCCCGGTTATGCCCACAGCCAAATCCGTCAACTGGGTAACCTCTTTCGATTTAAGGTCATAGCGATACATGTTGCGGTACCCATCAGGGTTTGACAAAAAGACAATATTGCCCGCAGTATCTACCTGTGGATTGAGGTTGTCCGCACCTGGGAAAACATCATCATAATGGGTTACTGCCCCATTCACAATATCAATCGAAGCCAGATTGAAAGTCAAACGGCCATAAGTCCGGCCATTTTCCCAAGCTTTTTGATCGGTGGAGAAATAGAGGGTTTGGCCATCTTCCGACCAGGTTGGCTGGATTTCGGAATACTTATCATCCGTCAATTGTTTCAGGGTACGGGTACGGATGTTGAAAGCGTATAAATCCGTATGGCCTTCCTTCAAGCCCGACACTACAATGGTTTTGCCATCAGGAGACCAACTTGGGTTGGAAAAAGCAGGCAAATCACCGAGGTTAAATTCATCCACTGTTTTGGCGGTAAAAGGGCTTTTGATCAGCAGCACGTTGCGGCCACGTTTGAAACCAATCAAGGCCACCCTTTTGCTATCCGGCGACCAGGCACCAGAGGATTCCAGGAAATCAAAGAAATCCACGTTACCGCCGCGAGCGGTACTGGCTACGGTTTTCATGATTTGACCATTCGTAGCATCGGCCAGGAAAATATCGGTAGAAAAAAGGTTGCGCTCCGAGGTAAACAGCACGTACTTCCCATCAGGGCTGATCGAGGGGGAAATGTTCATTTGCCCGCCGTCTTTGTCGTCCAAAATCGGTTTTCCAAAAACATTTTTCTCCTTGCCCTCAATCATGGGTTTGAACTGTGCAGTAATGGCGTCCTGCCAAAGCTTGCTGAAGTCTTTTTTGTTCATACCCAACACATTGACAATGGCATTGTCGACCCCAAAAATGGCCACGGATTTAAAAAATGGCTCGATGATGCGGTCACTTTTTAATCCAGTCAAAAATGACCAAAAAGCGTGGCCATAGCGGTACGGAAAGTATTTGGGGTTGTTCAATTGGTCAATGGTAGGCACATCGTCATTGAGTACCGCATCGCGCATCCACAAGGCAGTATGTGGATCCACACTTCCTGTCGACATGTATTCGGCCATACCTTCCACTACCCAAAGGGGCAGGTTGCCCAGGTTTTGGATGCTGGTGGAATCGCCATTCAAAATGCGGTTGAACTGGAAAGCGTGCACCAATTCGTGCCCCAACACCTGGTAGGTCGCCTGATTGGTCAAGGCAATGGGCATGATGACGCGGTTTTTAAAGGCTTCCGTCACCCCGCCTGTACCCACACCCACGCCACCACTGATGGTATTGGTTTGTTGGAAATCGGCATGGTCATTGTAAAAGATCAGGGGATTTTTGATGGAGAACGTGTCTCCCAACAAATTCCGGTGGTAGTTGTACCAGAGCTCGGCAAAATCGGCCAAGTCCTTGCGCCGTTCTGCATTTTTGAGGTAATAATAAATCTCAAAATTGGGCGAGCGGTACACGTCAAAATTGAAGGACTCATAACTGGGCTTGTTGCGGCCAAAATATTCCTGGGCCTGCAAAGTGCTTGTTCCGGTAAAGGCCAGCAAAAAAGCCGCAAGGGTCCAAAGTTTACTGCGGTGTCTCATACGGTATGTTTTTCTTTGAAACGATCTCATGTTGCTCTTCGGATTGTCGAAATTACAAACTATTAACAATTTGACAGACCACTTTGTAACGCATTGGGCAAGTGGATTTTGGTTAAAAATCTCTTAAACTCAATTTCAAGGTAGTATAGGTGACAAAAAAAGGCGCTAAATAAAATCCATTCCTTCTTTTAACTTTACGAAAACGCAATTGTTCATCCCTCCTGAAACACCCAATTAACATGTATACGAAGCGCAATTACAATTTTTGGATGACCTTCAATTGGTCCCGTCAGCCCTTTATTCTTGGGGCCCTTTATGCATTACCCATCACCGCATTGTCTTATTTTGGGCATTTCAGTCTCTCCCTGCCCTGGCAGCCCATCAGCGTATTGGGGATAGCGGTGGCTTTTTACCTGGGTTTTAAAAACAACAGCTCCTACGACCGTACCTGGGAGGCGCGTAAAATCTGGGGTGGGATTGTCAACAGTAGCCGCACTTTTGGCGCTGCTGTCACCTCCTTCATCCAGGGTGAAGACCAAGAGGAGCTGCAAAACATCCGTCGCCGCCTGATTTACCGGCACATCGCCTGGCTCACGGCGATGCGTTACCAACTGCGCCTGAGTCGGGATTGGGAACACAAAGAAGATCGGGTAAAAGGACTATACTCTCCCACCATCTGCGAGGAATATTTCAACAACCTGGACAAAGAGGTAATGAACTTGATAGAGGAAGCGGAATTTGAACGTTACAAAACCAAGACCAATATCGCCACCCAAATCATGGCTACCCAGGCTCGGGAGTTGCAACACTTGCACGATTTCGGGCACTTCGACGACTTCCGCCACATGGAGTTTCACCGCCTGATCAGCACTTTTTATGATGATCAGGGGCGGAGTGAACGCATCAAGAATTTTCCTTTCCCCCGGCAGTACGCTTCCGTGGCACTGTGGAATACGCTGGTATTTACCGCATTGTTGCCCTGGGGCCTGCTGAGTGTTTTTGAGGAATTGCAGGGGGAATTGCGCATTTGGCTCACCGTTCCCTTCAATGCGCTCATCACCTGGGTATTCTTTTTAATGGAAAAAATTGGAGACTATTCCGAGAATCCATTTGAAGGGACTTACAACGATGTGCCGATTACGTCCATTTCCCGGGCGATTGAGATCGATTTGCGGGAGATGTTAGGGGAAACGGAGGTGCCGAAGCCGATTGCGGCGGTGGATGGGTTTTTGATGTAAAAACATAAAGCCGCAGAGCGTTACCCCTACGGCTTTTTTATGGTAATAAATCAAGCATTGCCAAAATAAATCGAGTTTTACTGGGGTTAAGCGCGTTGGTGCACCAATTCCGTTTCGAATACTTCCTGGGGGTGCAGGGCGTCGAAAGAATAGCCTTCGGCTGCAAAATAGGCCAGCACTCGTGGCAAGGCGTACTCGAGGCGCTCTTTCGACTTGATGCTGTCGTGGAACACCACAATAGAGCCAGGGCCAGCATTTTGAACCACGTTTCTGAGCACCTGATCCGGCGAGATATTGACATCAAAATCACCACTCAGTACATCCCACATCACAATCCGGTAATGCCGCAGCAAAAACTGGGTTTGTTTGGGCGTTACCCGGCCATAAGGTGGACGAAACAACACGGATTTGGATTGGCTGGCACCCTGGCGGATGTTGTGAAAATAAGAGATGTTTTCGGTGCTCCAACCATTGAGGTGATTCATGGTGTGATTGCCCACTACGTGGCCGGCATCCACTACTTGTTGAAACACTTCAGGGTGCTTGCTGATGTTGTCACCTACACAGAAGAAGGTGGCCTTGGCATTGTATTGTTTCAGTTGTTCCAATACCCAAGGGGTAACTTCAGGAATGGGACCGTCATCAAAAGTGAGAAAAATTTGTTTTTCCTCGGTAGGTATCCTCCAGGTGAAATGGGGGAAGAGGTTTTGAATGAATTGGGGTGTTTTGATCAAATACATAAGCATAATTTTTTGGGCGTGCTGCATCAAAGGGCGGCAACACCAATGTTCACGGGATAAAACAAGGCATTAACAGCAACCTGGAGCCATTACAAAAAGGAATTCCAGGTGTATTGCACCATTGAGCCACTTAAATTTTTACTTTTGTGGATCAAAATTGCGCAAGTGCTGTTTATGCTATAACGCAAAAAATTAAAAATGGGCTGCTCTAAGGCACATTTTTTTTCAGAATTTTTTGAAAATAATTCTATCGCTCTTTTTTCATGGAAAATATTCGTGTTCGATTTGCCCCAAGTCCTACCGGCGCCCTACACATTGGCGGCATCCGTACGGCCTTGTACAACTACCTTTTGGCCAAAAAATACGGCGGAACCTTTATCCTGCGCATTGAGGATACAGACCAAACCCGCTTTGTGCCCGGTGCCGAAAATTACATCATCGAAGCCCTGCACTGGGCTGGGATCGTTCCAACGGAAGGCCAGAGTTTTGGCGGCGAATACGGCCCCTATCGGCAATCCGACCGCAAAGCGATCTACCACGACTACGCCAAAAAACTGGTTGAAAGTGGCCACGGCTATTACGCCTTCGATACCCCCGAAGAACTGGACGCCGCCCGCCAGGCCGACGATACCTTTAAATACGACTACAAGAGCCGCATGCGGCTCAACAATAGCCTGAACCTGAGCGCGGCTGAAGTGCAGCAACGTCTGGACTCGGGCGCACCCTACGTCATCCGCCTCAAGGTTCCTGAAGGCGAAACGGTACATATTCTGGACATGGTGCGTGGTGAAGTGAATTTTCAAAGCAATGAGCTCGACGATAAAGTGATGCTCAAAGGCGACGGCATGCCCACTTACCACCTTGCCAATGTGGTGGACGATCGTTTGATGAAAATCACCCACGTGATTCGGGGCGAAGAATGGCTGCCGAGTACTGCGCACCACGTCTTGTTGTACCGCGCCTTTGGTTGGGAAGCTGAAATGCCTCGTTTTGCCCACTTGCCACTGATCCTCAAGCCGGACGGCAAGGGTAAACTCAGCAAACGGGACGGCACTCGCCTGGGGATTCCCGTATTCCCCTTGTCCTGGAAAGGGGAAAGTGCAGAGGATTCCTTTGTGGGTTTCCGCGAGGCAGGTTTTGATCCCCGCGCCATGGTCAATTTTATGGCCTTCATGGGCTGGAACCCCGGCACCGAGCAGGAAATTTTTAGCATGGACGAATTGGCTGAAGCTTTTTCGGTGGAGAAAATTGGCAAATCCGGTGCACGTTTTGACATCGAAAAAGCCAGGTGGTTCAACCAACAATACATCATGGCCAGCAGTGAAGAAGAACTGGCCAAAACCGTTCGACCTATCATTGAGGCTCAAGGACATCAGCCTACGGAGGCCTATTTGCGCAGCTTTGTTGGGATGATGAAGGAGCGGGTAGTTTTGTTTCCTGATTTCTGGACAAATGGTGCGTACTTCTTTGAAGATTTTACCGTTTTTGATGAAGCAACCATTCGCAAAAAATGGAAAGCCGATGGCAGCCGGGCCGTTTTTACGCCTTTATTGGAACAATTGGATGCCCTGAGTGATTACAGCGCCACTGCGGTGCAGGCTTGTGTAGAAGGATTTACGAACGCAGCAGGTTTGAAATTTGGCGATGTTTTGCCTATTTTGCGGGTAGGCCTGACGGGGACCATGAAAGGCCCGGCAGTATTCGACATGATGGCCTTGTTGGGCAAAGCCGAATCTCGGCGGAGAATGGAAAGAGCGTTTGATTTGTTCGATAAGTTAAGTTGAAAAAAAAGTTGAGGGAGGTTTAGGGAGGTTGAGAAGGTTTAGGCTCCGCGAGCGATTTTGACAATGTCCTTGTCTAAGTCGCTCGCGGAGCCTAAACCTTCTCAACCTCCCTAAACCTTCTCAACTATCTCAAAATATTTTGCTACTTTAGAGCAGCCTAAAGGGCATTGACCAAAAACCGATCACATCCCATGGACCAATTGTACATTGTCCAACAGTATGCTATTTGTTCTACCCTGATCCGGAAGGAATCCC
>JAAFHQ010000395.1 GCA_013298445.1 Chitinophagales bacterium
TGGCGGAAGTTTTGGCGGATGGTTTTCCAGTTTTCAGCGGTGATGGGTGAAGGCATATGGGTGTTTTTGGTTTGATCATCAAATCACAACAGTGATCTTCAAATAAGCAGCCTAAATATAAGGGATCACCCGATAAAAGCCCGAAGGGCTGACATGATTATAGACAGGGATATGCGGAATGGCGATTAAACCCCTGAAGGGGTGGTATTATTAAATGATGATAAAATGTCACCCCTTCGGGGTTTTTCGTAGGAAAATATGGGCTCGTTTATTTCTATAATCATTTCACCCCTTCGGGGTTGGGTTGGTGGTTGTGAAAATTTGCGGGGGTGCATTCTGAGCGGATTAACAATCGAATGAAGCTCCAGCAGAGCGACAGATAAATAGAAAATTGTCCACCCAACTCACTGATTCTTCAATTGCTTACAAGTCTTCATTTCCCAAAAATTTCAGCGCTACGCGCCCTCTTTGCCAAAGCGACAGCTAAAGGGTAAGAGGATAAAGGGTTAGTTCCGGGCTAAACGGAACCCATAGTAGTCGTCGCGATAAGCCGGATTGTCCCAGTAGCGGTCAGCAGCCCGGCAATCGACCCAATCGCTGCCCCAGGAGCCGCCGCGCAAAACTCGAACCCCCTGCTCTCCACCCCTGATCCAGGCGCTACCATCCTTGGGTGCGCCCTGATAATTGTCGTGCCAGGCATCCTGACACCACTCCCACACATTGCCACTCATATCATATATGCCCAACTCGTTGGCCTTTTTGCTGCCCACGGGATGGGTTTTTCCTCCAGAATTTTTATCATACCGGGCCACTTCGTTAATATCGCTGCTGCCCGCATAGGTGTAGCCTTTGCTTTGGCTGCCACCGCGTGCCGCATATTCCCATTCCGCTTCGCTGGGCAGGCGGTAGTTTTTACCGGGATATTTCTGGTTGATTTTTCTCAAAAATTCCTGCACATCGTTCCAACTGACTTGTTCCACCGGGCAGTCGTCGCAGCCTGTGAAATGGGAAGGATTGCTGCCCATGATTTCCTGCCAAAGCTTTTGGGTCACAGGGTGTTTTCCGATTTCAAAATCGGAAAGTGTGACGCTGTGGATGGGTTTTTCACTGTCATGATCATTACTTCCCATTTGGAAGGTACCACCGCGTACGAGCACCATTTCGGGTAGCCCTTTTTCATTTTCATCTATGCCTTTACTAAGCGCGGTAACGAGAGTTCTGAATTTCTCCTTGCGCTCTGGATCAGTTGGTTCTATTCCTCGTTTTTTGCGTTCGGCTTCCAGTAGTTGCTGCTCCCGCTGCTTTTCTGCAATTTTTCGCGCCGTTTCGGCAGTTTGTAATGCTTCGAACTGGGTCTCGGCTTCAACCCGGTGAAGCAGGTGATGAGGTTCATCGAGATACACTTCGAGTGCGTTCATTTTTTCGCGCTCGCTTACGGCTTTTTCGATGGCAGCCAGTGCGGCTTTCCAAGCGATCTCGTCCTGTTTTTGCAGGCGCTCGGCTTTTTGTTTTTGCTTTTCGGCTTCGGCTTTTTGGCGATTTTCTAGTTCTAACTCTTCTTGTCGTTTTTTTTCAGCGGCAGCTATTTTTTGCAGCATTTCGTCTGCTGCTGCTTTAATGCCGAGGGCCACTGCATGGTAGGCATCATCGATGGCGTGAGCATCGTGCGAGAGGATGGGCTTGGCTTGGGGCGGCAGCGCCTGGAATTTCCCCAACTCAAAATATTCTTGCCAAAAGCATGGTCGGACGATAATCGGAATGAGCTTGGCCTCGCCATCGCGGTGGCGCTGGAGTGCGGCTTGTAGTTCCGTTTTTTCGATGTATTCGGAATTGAGAAAATCTACGCTGATGAAAAGCAGGATGAGTTGGGCGCTTTCCAGTTTTAGTTTGATGGATTTGTCCCAGTCTTGTCCAGCGAGGATTTCCCCGTCGTCCCAGATTTGCAAAACCTCCCTTTTTTCAAAAATTCTGAGCTGCCCGCGAATGGCGTTGACGGTCGAGCGGTCTTCGTGGGCGTAAATGATGAAAGTCTTCAGCGGGGTAGGTTCCATCCGTGATGTAGCTATTGAGTCTAAGCAAATGTAGCGAATTTTTTTTTAATTCAAATGTTGTGGCTGGGAGGGAAATGGGAGCATAAAAATTACCCTAGATGGTGGTACTCAGACGAAAGGAATACAGTAGAAGCTTTTGTGAAGCGACGCTATGGATGATAAGGAACGGGAGCTAAATAAAGTAGGCAAAATAAATTTAAACTAGGTTATTTTTTTCTCATTCCTAATAACCTGAATGCTAGTTATACATGCCTCAAATCGTAAAAGCCTCCTCAAATCTGGAACTTACCTCCCGAAAGTTCGATACTTTCGGGAGGTTTTGAGCAACGACAGAATGGTTGATTTATAGAGTAAATCATCAATTTCTCAGACAGCCCTCTAAAAACTCACCAACTCAATATCAAAAATAATCACCGTATTAGCAGGCACACCACCTGAACTACCTCTGGTGCCGTAGCCAAGCCTAGACGGGAAAAGAAAGATCCCTTTGCCCCCTTTTTTCAGGAGTGGCACGCCGATTTTCCAGCCTTCAATCAGGTTAGCCAGCGGGAACTGCGCCACCGCGTCCGTTTTGGTTTCGTCGAATACCTTCTTGTCGGTGAAATAACCTTTGTACTTGACGGTCACTACCGAGCTGGAGGTTGGATTGTCGCCTGTGCCCGGCTCACTGATGACGTAGTACATGCCCGAGGAATGTTTTTCAGCGATCAGGCTATTATCAGCCAGGTACTTGCGGATGATTTCATCATCGTTTTCCGCCTGCGTGCCAAAGCCCACCAACTCCACGTCGAAGATCACGATTGAGTTAGCAGGGATGCCTTGGGGAGGGTTTCCTCCGTAAGCCAAATCCGAAGGAATGATAAAGGTCGCTTTGCCCCCTTTTTTCATTTTGAGAATCCCCACCTGAAAACCGGAAATCAGTCCGCGTAAGGCGGCAGTAATCGGTTTTCCTGGCTCAGATTTGTCAAATTCGGTGCCATCAATCAGGTACCCCCGATAGTTGAAGGTCACCAAATCAGCGGAGTCGGCACGGATTGCTTTGCCCGTTCCTTCCAGGGTATTGATGTAATACACCCCGGAAGGGTCCTTTTGAGCATTGAGGCCTTTATCGCTCAGGTATTTTTCAATAATGGCCTGCTGCTCTTCAAATCGTTCTTCTTCTTTGGAGGTCAGGTTGAAACATGCGTTAAGCATGATCAAACTCAAGAGCAACATAAAGCTTGTGATTCTTTGTCTCATCGTGCATTGTTTTAGTTGAAAAACCCGTTTAAAGGCTTTTTGTACTCAACTGCTGAATATTTTCGACCGAAAAATAAGGCAATTATTCCTTTATTTTGGTCGCATAACTGTTAAACACCTAAATAAGCATTTATGAAAAAACTGTTTTTTGCCTTGTTTGTAGCTTCGCTGGCTTTGGCTTGCAATCCTGAAAAAAGTGATTCCACTGGAAAAATGCCAAATTCCAAGGATTTTGCGTATTTGCATTTTACGGGAACCATTGGTAGTGAATCCATTAGGATGAATTTGTTGCAAGACCTCGATTACGATGAAAATCCCTGGTACAATGGTTATTTCCACCGCGAGGATGCACAAGAGCCAATTGGCATTTCTTCCTCTATGGATTCAACTGGTCAAGGACTGCTCATTTTGACCGAATTTTCGGTTGCCGACGAACCCTTTGGAAGCTTCAGCGGCAAACTCGAAAAGGGCGTTTATACGGGAGATTATACCGGTTCCGATGGAAAAAAATCCCCATTTAAACTCACCCTTAGCTTCCCGGAAGGCACCCAAGAGTTCGCTGCGATGCGCCTCGAAAAAACCGAAGCAGCCGATAAAGACCGCAAAGATTCACCCAAAGGGCATTTCAGCTATGAGTTCTTTATCCCTAAAGAAAACTGGTTGAAAGACGCGTTTTTGCAAGAAATGGTTGGCGACTCCCTGGCTCAAGTATACAAAACACCACAGAAAGCTTTTGAGGCCGAACAGCAACAGTTTTTTAAAGACTACCACGAAGAAATCGCTGGATTGCTGGAAGCAGAGGAAGACAATATGTACATGAATTACGACAATGATAAAACGATGGAAGTCCTTTTTAATCAGGACAATCTGCTCAGCATTGCGGTAATGGATTACAGCTATGCGGGTGGCGCCCATGGGAATTACGGCTCGGCTTGTGCAAGTTTTGACATCGCCAAAAAGAAAAAAATCAGCCTGGAAGACCTGTTCAAACCAGGATATGAAACAGCCCTTACCGTGGCCCTCACTGAGGCTGCCAAGAAAAAATTCAAAACCAAGGATTTGAATGAGGTGCTGTTTGTAGAAAAGGTAGAGCCGAATGGCAATTTTTTCCTGACGGGAAAAGGGATTTGTTTCAATTATGTGCCGTATGAGATTGGATCGTATGCGGCGGGAGAATTGAAGATTTTTGTGCCGTTTGGGGAGTTGAAATCGGTAATGCAGTAGGGGCAAACCCTTGCGGTTGCCCCTGATCGGTAAATTATACATTGGGGCGGCCCTTTACGGTTGCCCCAATCACGGACATAAACATGGGGGCAACCGCAAGGGTTGCCCCTACGTACGGTTAATACCCCGGATTCTGCGCAATATTCCCGCCCCCCAAATCAATCTCCGTTTGTGGAATCGGGAACAACTCGTGTTTACCTTTGACAAAATTTTTGCCGACAGCTTTCATTCTGGCCTCAACCTGACCAGTCCGCACCAGGTCAAACCAGCGTTGTTGCTCCATGGCCAGTTCTGCCCGCCGTTCTTGCCAGATTTTTTGGCGCAGGGCATCCTTATCGGTTATGGTGATATCTGGTAGGATGTTTTTGCGGTTGCCCCTGGCCCGGATGCGTACCGCATTGAGGTGGATCAGGGCCTGTTGAGGCTTGTTGTTCTCGTTGAGTGCCTCAGCTGCAATGAGCAAAACGTCGGAATAGCGCAATACGCGGATGTTGCTTGGCCCATTGTCTTGCAGCAAGGCGTGTGCCGGAGTCCAGGCTTTTTGGTTGTAGCGCTCGTTTTCTATTTGCAGATTGTCCTCTACCAGTGCTGATCCATCCGGCAAGGCTTCACCTACCAAAAGAGCAGTAGCATCGCGGCGCGGATCTCCAAATTCAAAAGCTTTCATTAGGTCATCCGAAGGCAAATTGAAGCCCCAGCCCAGGTTGGGCGTACCCCGTACGCCCTGCACCATGTTCCAGGCCGTTGAACCTGCATAAGATGCTTCCAACGCTGTAGCTTGTACTTCAAAAACCGACTCGCTGGAATTTTCACCCTCGGGTAGGAAAATTTTGGTGTAATCCGCCAATAGTTTGTACTCGTTGGAATTGATGACTTCCAATGCATACTTTTCTGCGTTGGGATAGTCCTTGGTGGTCAAATAGACTTTGGCCAACAAGCCACGGGCGGAGCCTTTGGTCACCCGCCCCAAATCTTCAGGAGCATAAGCTGATTTTTCAGGCAAATTGGCAATGGCTTCGGTAAGGTCAGCGACAATCAACTTGTATACTTCCGCGGTTGCCGTCCGGGTTTGAGTATAAAACTCATCCTGGGTCAGCGGCCGCGTGATCAGTGGCAAATCACCAAACCAACGCACCAGATTGAAGTAAAAATGAGCGCGGAGGAATTTGGCTTCCCCGATCAACCTTTTGCGCAAGGTTTCGTCCATAGCAGGAACCTTGGGAATCCCATCAATAGCCACGTTGGCGCGGAAAACTCCCTGATAATGCCCACGCCAAGAGCCGCGGATGTCTTCAGGGAAACCAGGATCCCAACTGAAATCATCAAATGCACTGAGCCGCTGTGCGTCGGCAGGGAAGCTACCTTTGACGGCATCGTCGGT
>JAAFHQ010000397.1 GCA_013298445.1 Chitinophagales bacterium
GCGATAAAAAAATAAACATTTATTTTGTCCCACTGCATTGCATTCCCGCCAAATAAATACCGCAACTGGTAAAAAATCATGTCTACTGTAAGTTATCACCGCATTGTGGTGAAAATAGGTTCCAATGTATTGACCGATGAACAAAGTCGGCCCGACGAACAACGCATTGCCCATCTGGTAGAGCAGGTAGCCTGGCTGCGCAGTCAAGGTGCCGAAGTCATTTTGGTTTCTTCTGGTGCTGTCGCCATGGGGCGCTCTACCTTGCCGCAACTGAGCCACGTCAATCCCGTGTTGCGCCGCCAGGTTTGGGCCTCGGTGGGGCAACCCCGCCTGATGCAGATTTACCAGCACTTGTTTGCAGAAAAGGGCACCCACATCGCCCAACTACTCGTCACCAAAGAAGATTTTCGCGACCGCGAGCATTACCTCAACATGAAGGCCTGCCTGCAAGGCTTGCTCCGCGACGAAATTGTGCCCATCATCAATGAAAATGATGCCGTTGCTGTTACCGAATTAATGTTTACTGACAACGACGAACTGGCAGGTCTGGTAGCCGCAGCAGTAAACGCCGACGCGCTGGTGATCCTGAGCAATGTAGCGGGTATTTACGATGGCCATCCCAGTGATCCGAACAGCCGCCTGATTCGGGAAATTGATCCCAACGATGGGCAATTCCAACGTTTTATCCTGCCTTCTACCTCCTCTTTTGGGCGGGGAGGTATGAACACTAAGTATCGGATTGCCCGCAAAGCTGCGGTGCTGGGAGTGCATACCATCATTGCCAACGGCAAAAAAGACCAAATCTTGCACGACATCTGGGAACAAACGGGAGAATACACCCTTTTTCCCAGCCAAAAAAAGACCTCCAACCTCAAAAAACGCCTGGCTTATCAAGGAGCAGAACCCAAAGGCAAAATCATCATCAATGAAGGGGCGGCGCTGGCACTACGTGCTGAGGAACGGGTGTCGAGCTTGCTCCCCGTGGGCGTCACTGCCATCGAGGGGGATTTTGAACGGGGCGATATTGTTGCTATTTTTTGTGGCCCTGAGGAATTGGGCATTGGAATGGCGCAGTATGGATCAGCCACTGCGCGGAAGTATGTGGGGCAGAAGGGGAAAAAGGCGCTGGTGCACTACGATTATTTGTTGATTGGTTGATCTCAATACTAAGTAATTGACTATCAAAGTGACGTATTTTTAAGAATAAGAATTGTACCAAATTTTCAACTTAAAGCCAAAACGGATAAAATTATCACAGAGGAAAAAAAGAGGACACTGAGGACACAGAGTTAGACACTGTCTACGTCTAACTCTGTGTCCTCAGTGTCCTCTTTTTTTCCTCTGTGCTTAAAATATGTCGCTTTTTGCTACTTCTAAAACAGTGCAACTCCTAGCGCCTTCACTGCATCTTCTTAAACTTCTTCTCCAACTCCGCCATCGGGTACCGCTTTACCAGCTTGTATTCCAGCGACAGGTCACCCACAAACTTGCGGTAGTGCACCCGGCCAATACCTTTGGCGTAGGTTTCATCGCCAGGATATGGGGGAGGGGCGAGAATGCCATTTTTATGCATTTCGACGGCTTCTTTGAGCCCAAATTTAATCGCCTCGCATTTTTTACCCTCCACATCAATACTAGTCGAACCCGCATAACGCCGGTTTTTGATCAGCACTGTTTTATCGAGGGTATCTTGTTTCCAGGTCCATTCCAGGCGTACCAGAAACACCCCACCTGGGTCGTGTACATAAAAAGGGTATACGTTTCCTGCCACAATTTTTACAGGCACCGTCAATTGTTCGGGTTTGCCGCTGGTATCCCGTTCGTAAAAATTGATTTCCTCCAGCAACATGCCATTTTTGACCATCACTTCCCGGGCATGAATTTGAGGGCTCAAATCCCCGGGCCGATACAAGGTACTCGTCAGGTATTTTTTCCCATCCTGGATCAAGCTGCGGTAATACCAGTAATCCGGAGCAATGGTATCATTGCCTACAAACGCATATTCGTAGACCATACCTTCTTCCAGTTCCTTCAGTGGGAAATAGTAATTGCGGATGTCGATGCTGTCATTTTGGCGGGTACAAGTGAACAATAAGCTGCCAAGCAGCAGAAAAATGGCCGAAAACAAACTTCTTTCCATAATGGTATCGTTCTTGTAGATAAAAAAACGGCATTTCTGCCAAAATGGCTTGGGGGCGATAAAAAAATAAGTGCTTAATTTTGCCAGTGAAATAGATAAGTAAACGATTCATTTTGAGTGTCTTATCTATTTCACTGGCTCAAAAAAAATGAACACTTATTTTTGCCCCACTATCAGGTTGCAATTTTGTGCAAATTTGGTACAAAATTGGGCATAAAAAAAACACCCCCAAAGATAAAGCGAAAATTGTATCAAATGATTCATGGAAAATAGGCTTATTTTTTAGTCCAGATGTTACCAACATGTATTATTCGCCATCCATCATTCGTTAATCCGCCGTATCTTTGGGAGAATTTTGAGCTCTTTAGGGACTAACGTAGCCCTCATAAAAAAGCTCCTAACGTACAAATTACCCAACATGTTTGGCACTATTGGAAAAGCACTAACCAAGATTCTCGGAGGCACAAAGCACGAGCGGGATGTGAAGAGTCTTGCACCCATTGTGGAACAAATCAACCATATTGGCGAGCAACTCCGTCAGATCAGCAATGACGAGTTGCGCAACAAAACCCTGGAGTTTCGGGCCTACATTGCGCAGCAATTGAGCGCCATCGATGAAGAAATTCAGGGCCTTCGCAATGAAGCCCATGACGAAGAAGACCTCATCAAAAAAGAGCAACTCTTTAACGAAATAGACGAAGCCATCAAGGATCGGGACAAACAATTGGAGCTTGTCCTGAAAGAAATACTACCTGAGGCTTTTGCCGTTTGCCGGGAGGCTGCCCGCCGCTTTAAAGAAAATCCAGCCCTTGAAGTCAGCGCTACTGAACACGACCGCAACCTGGCCGCCAAAGGTAAACGCTACGTTATCATCGAAGGCGACAAGGCCACCTGGAAAAACCAGTGGACCGCTGCCGGAGGGGACATCACCTGGGACATGGTCCACTACGATGTACAGCTCGTGGGTGGTATGGTGCTCCACGAAGGTAAAATTGCGGAAATGGCTACGGGGGAAGGTAAAACCCTGGTGGCAACTTTGCCCGCTTACCTGAATGGCGTCGGTGGTCAAGGCGTTCACATTGTGACCGTCAACGATTACCTGGCCCGACGGGACAGTGAATGGGTAGGTCCACTTTACGAATTCCTTTTCCTGACGGTTGATTGTATCGATAAATACCAGCCCCACTCGGAAGAGCGCAATGCCGCCTACCAGTGTGACATTACCTTTGGTACCAACAACGAATTCGGCTTCGACTACCTGCGCGACAACATGGTCCGCTCCGTAGAAGAAAAAGTACAGGCGAAACACCACTACGCGATTGTGGATGAGGTGGACTCCGTATTGATCGACGATGCGCGTACCCCACTGATCATCTCGGGCCCAGTTGGGTACACCACCGAAGACCAGGATTACGTAGACCTCAAACCCGCAGTAGAACGCCTGATCAACATCCAGCGCAAACTGGCCACCGATTACCTGGCTCAAGCGCGTAAATTGTACAACGAAGGCAAAATCGGGGTGGAGGAAGGCCAATCGGGGATGGCGCTCTTACGCTCCTACCGCGCTTTGCCTAAATCCCGTCCTTTGATCAAATTCCTGGGGGAAGAAGGGGCCAAAGTGCATTTGCAAAAAACCGAAAACCACTACATGCAGGAGCAATCCAAACACATGCATTTGGTGGATGCCGAGTTGTATTTTGTCATCGACGAAAAAAACCGCCAGGTTGAATTGTCCGATAAGGGGGTAGAATACCTGACCCAGGGTAGCGCCGACCCCAACTTTTACATCTTGCCCGATTTGGCAACGGAGTTGATGGAAATCGACCGCAATACCGAACTGAGCAAAGAGGAAAAAGCAGAAGCCAAAACCAAATTGTCGCAGGATTTTGCCGTCAAATCCCGCCGTTTGCACGCCATCAGCCAATTGTTGAAAGCCTACACCATTTTTGAGGTCGACGAAGACTACGTGGTGATGAATGGCGAGGTGAAAATTGTGGATGAACAAACCGGCCGTATGATGGAAGGCCGTCGGTATTCCGATGGTTTGCACCAGGCTTTGGAAGCGAAGGAAAACGTAAAAGTGGGCGAAATCACCCAAACATACGCAACCATCACGCTCCAGAACTTCTTCCGCATGTACCACAAACTGGCTGGTATGACGGGTACGGCCGAAACCGAAGCCAAAGAATTGTGGGACATCTACAAATTGGAGGTAACCGTTGTTCCTACCAATCGCCCGATGACCCGTAAGGACATGGACGACCTGGTGTTCAAATCAGCCAAAGAAAAATACGACGCGGTAATCGAAGAAATTGTCCAACTCAGTAATGCTGGCCGCCCGGTGCTGGTCGGTACAACTTCGGTGGACATTTCCGAAAAACTGAGCCGCCTCCTGCGCATGCGCAACATCGACCACAACGTGCTCAACGCCAAGCAACACCAACGTGAAGCCGAAATTGTAGCCGAAGCGGGTCGCCCTGGTAAGGTAACCATCGCCACCAACATGGCGGGTCGGGGTACCGACATCAAAATTTCGGCAGAGGTGAAAGCTGCGGGTGGTTTGGCCATTATTGGTACCGAACGCCACGAATCCCGCCGGGTAGACCGCCAGTTGCGTGGTCGTGCCGGACGTCAGGGAGACCCTGGTACCTCTCAGTTCTACGTTTCCTTGGAAGACAACCTGATGCGTTTGTTCCAATCCGAGCGCATCGCAGGGTTGATGGACCGCATGGGCCACAAGGAAGGCGACGTGATCCAGCACAGTATGGTCACCAAGTCGATTGAACGGGCACAGAAAAAAGTAGAAGAAAACCACTTCGGGGTGCGTAAACGTTTGTTGGAATACGACGACGTGATGAACGTGCAACGGGAAAGTATCTATAAAAAACGCGACAACGCCCTGTACGGCGAGCGGCTTTCGGTCGACCTCAACACCGGTTTTGAATCCATGATTGAAAACCTGGTGCTGATTCATCGCCAGGGCGGGAATTTTGAAACCTTCCGCCGCGAAGCCATCAGCCAATTGGGGATCGATCCAGAGATTGATGCAGCGTTTTTCCGCGATGCACCAGTCAATGATGTGGTGAACACTTTTTACACCCAGTTTTTTGAGGCATACCACCACAAAGCTGATCAAATCATCGATCTGTTGTTGCCACAAATCAGTGACGTGTACCACAATCAGGGCCACATCTACAAACGCATCGTGATTCCGTTCACCGATGGTAGTTCACACCCTTATACGGTTACTGCGGATTTGAAAGATGCAGTAGAATCCAAAGGCAAAACCATCTTGCGCGACATCGAGCGCACCGTAACTCTGGCCATCATCGATGAGAAATGGAAGGAGCACCTGCGCAACATGGACGAACTGAAAGAGTCGGTACAAGCCGTGTCTTTTGCCCAAAAAGACCCACTGGTGGAATACAAACTCAAGGGTTACGACCTGTTCCAGGACATGTTCATGGAAGTGAATCAATTGGTGACAGGTTATTTGTCAAAAGGCACCCTGGTATTCTCCGATGGCACTACTCTGGAGCAAGCCCGGGAACAACGCGCCATGGAAACTACCCGTACCCAAACCAGCCGCTCCGAAGACGATCAACGCCGCCGCGAAGCTGCTGAATCAGTCAGTGCGCCACGGGAAAAAACAGCACCAATTCGTCGCGACCCCAAAATTGGACGCAACGATCCCTGTCCTTGTGGCAGTGGGAAGAAGTATAAACAATGTCA
>JAAFHQ010000398.1 GCA_013298445.1 Chitinophagales bacterium
TCAAATCGACAAAATTTACAGCCTCAACCTCAAATACGCTCAAATTATGCAAAAAGAGGTGTTCGACCAGGGGGCTTCCCAATGGACCATGTACACCAAGGGCAGTGAAATCAACAAACGCAAAGAGAAGGAATTAAAACCCCTGCTCAGTGAAGCTCAACTTAAAAATTATGAAAAGCTTAAGGCAGAGATGCGCAAGCAGATGCTGAGTGGGGATATGCCGGATAGTTTGGATGATTTTAAGTGAGGACTTAGGTGCGTTGTCTCACAAATGAGCCAGAGCGACATTTAATTATCACAAAGAAAAAAAAGAGGACACAGAGGACACAAAGCAAAGCACTGTCAACGCCTAGCTTTGTGTCCTCCGTGTCCTCTTTTTTCCCTTTGTGATTAAATAATGTCGCTTTTGGTAAATCAGGTTTAATGAAATGCCAGAAGACCCTTTTTCGTGGTTATCAATAAAATAGCACCGCGGTCTTGGGCAGTCGTTTTTGGATTTGTTTTTGTTCTTCCTTATCAAATGGCCCCGCGTCCAGAACGAGCATGGTGAGTTTTTTCAACTCAAAAATACTCTCCGGCAATTCCTTCAGCGGATTGCCCGAAAGCCACAATTCCTCCAGTTCCGGCAAGTAGCCCACCTCTTTGGGGATACTTTCCAATTTGCAAAAAGCCAGGTTCAATTTTTTGAGTTTTTTGCATTGTTGAATGGCTGGGGGCAATGATTTGAGTTGGACATGCATACAATTGAGCTCCTCCAAATGATCCAGTTCAAAAATCTCGGCGGGTAAGTCGTAGCCATCCATATAATCCATAGACAGGAGCACATTTTCTTGCTCCAGGAAACTGGTAAAAGATTCAAAATACAAGGCAGTAGAATCCCTTCCATAGAGTTTTAGCCAGTCCTTCCAAATTCCTTTAAAAGACAAATCGCGCTTGGCACTACGTTTGATCGATTTTCCGGCCTGAACCAATTCAGCTAGCTTTTCAGAATCCAACTGATCTTTGACTGGATTGTACACATCGCGCACCAATTCATTCATGGTGCCTTCATTCCAATCAAACCATTCGGCATCGGGCGCATTTACCCCAATGTCGTGATCCATAGAAATGATGTAGGGCACGGAGCTGCGACCATCAATTTTGAGTGAACCATCATTCCCTCCTCCAACGATCACATATTTGATGTTGGCTGTGCCAGTAATGCGTTGGTGGGAGTCGCCACAATAGAAAAAAGGTGCTTCCAGATTGCCCAAAACCAACAAGTCGGGTAAACCACCCGTCAAGGAAATGAGCGAATCCACTTTCAGGTTGCCATTGATGATCAAAATATGGCACAATTTCCCCCATTCGATATCCAGCAACTTGGCCATCTGGATTTCCTTGCCTTCAATCAGGGCGACCTTTACTTTGGCGGGTTTGCCATGCAGCTCCATGGTACCCAGGTGTTCCGAAATTTTGAAACGTTGTTCGGCTTCAACACCAGTAATCAGCGATACTTTCCCACCACTAAAGGCCGGCCATTTGATTTGAGCAGGGGCTTGGCAGCCCGTAAGTAAGATGGGAATAAGAAAACACAACGGAAGTTTCATAGATACAACAGTTTTTTAAGAGGTGTAAAAAGCGGCTTTTTTTGTTCCATATTAAAAAAAAAAGTAAAAAACTTTTTTCCTGATGCGGTTTGGCAAGGCTTTTGGTTAATAACCGCAGGTACCTCATCCCCCGTATTAAAAAACCGCAAAAACATAGATATGGCAAGAAGACTAACACTTCTGCTGCCACTACTCTTGCTATTGCCTTTGCTGAGTTTTGCTCAGACAGAGCCAATCAAAGCCAGGGTATTGGTCAAGCTAAAAGAAACGACCACACCATCCCAATTTATGGTTGAATTTGCAACCCAAAGTCGGGCTGGTGGAGGGGTTTGGCTGGAAAAGGCCCTGAGCACCCGCTCCAACGTACACCTGATGATGTACGATTCTACCACCGTGAGCGCAGAGGATCTCCTGAAAGAGTTGCACCTGCAACCAGATGTGGAAGAGGTCACCTTTGATTATTACGTGGAAAGCCGTACCGATCCCGACGACCCAAACCTACAGGAACAATGGGGCCTGGCCACCATTGAAGCCCAAAAAGCCTGGGCCATCTCCACGGGTGGGGTCACCGCACGGGGAGATACGATTGTGGTGGCGGTGCTGGACAGCGGATTTGACGTGGGCCACGAAGACCTGGCAGCCAATATCTGGACCAATCGGGGCGAAATACCCAACGACAATAAGGACAATGACCGCAATGGCTACATTGATGATGTACAAGGCTGGAATTTTATCCGCAACAGCAACAAACACCAGGTTGAACAACACGGGCAATCCGTAGCCGGTATCATTGGTGCCGTTGGCAACAACGGGATTGGGGTGACAGGCATCAACTGGCACATCAAAGTGATGGTGCTGGAGGCCCGACTGGTTTCGGAAATCATCTCGGCTTACGAATACATCCTGGAGCAACGCGACCGCTACAACCGCTCCAAAGGTAAGGAAGGTGCATTTATCGTAGCCACCAACGCCTCCTTTGGCATCAACCGCCTTTTCTGCAAAGATCAGGTCATGTGGGGCGAGATGTACGACAAAATGGGCGACGTAGGCATCCTCACCGCCGCGGGTGCAGCCAACAACCCCTGGGACGTAGACGAAGTAGGCGATATGCCCACTACCTGCCCCAGCGAATACTTGCTCACGGTGCTCAATACTACAGAATTAGACCAACGCTACGTGGGTTCAGCCTATGGCAAAACTTCGATTGACATGGGTGCGCCCGGGCAAAACTCCTTTACGACCAAACCCTTTGGCACTTATGGGAGTTTTCACGGGAATTCCGCAGCTGCACCACATTTGGCCGGGTCGATTGCGCTGCTGTACAGTGTACCCTGCAATGATTTTGCGCAAAAGACCTTGGCAGAGCCCTCTGCAACGGCCTTACGGGTCAAAGAGGCCTTGATCAAGGGACTGGATGAGGTGGAAGCACTGAAAGAAGTCACCGTAACCGGAGGCCGCCTGAATGTGTACCGAAGTATGGAGCACCTGCGCCAGGATTGTCGCACGGTACCGGATGATTTTAAAGGCATGCTGATTTACCCGAACCCGGCACGCTCCAGCATCACCCTTTCGGTGGATCAACAGGAGAAGAGCCCCATCCAGATTCGGGTGCTAAACACACTGGGGCAGCCCATTTACCGCAAAGTGATGGACGTGATGTTCCCGGGGATACAACAGGATGTAATCTCGGTGAGCGACTGGCCGCGGGGGACTTACTTTCTGGAGGTGTTGATGGGTAAGGAGCGGAAAATTGCGAGGGTAGTGGTGAATTAGTGCATTACCTCGCTTAGGTGCTTCTTTAGGTGCCTTTGGATTCTTAGGTGGTGAAAGAATTTTTTTTTACCACCTAAGAATCCTAAGGCACTTAAGCAACACCTCATGGGTGCACTATTTGATTTTTTGTACTAAAACCGAGCCGCTATTTACGGTTGTAAAAAATCGGGTTGCATCAATCCAATACGACCGCCGCGCATCCCCCCATATATTCAACCCACTCTGCTCATTTGGCACCATGGTAAAACCCCCTTTACCATTCCCCTTCAACCATACCCCCCGCGAAGCATCCTGCCGCCCCATATGCCCTTCATTGGCGTAAAAATTGCCCGTAGCCAGGGCATCCAAGTGCCCATCTCCGTCGACATCTTTCACCAGGAACCCAAAAATGGGTGATTGCTGGGCCAACAAGGGTAATGCCTTGAGTACGAACTGCCCTTTCCCCAGATTTTCGGCATAACAACTCCGTAATTCCTTGACTTGAAGCTCTTGTGCATCGGCACGCTCATTATTGCTAAACAAATCGCTGAAACCCACCTTCGCATAATCGGCATACAGCGCATATTTTCTTCGAAACTGCACCATCTGTTGGTTGAGCGCATCACGCGGTAAGGCAGGCACACACTTGCCCTGGATGAAATAGCCCATGATGGGGTCAACCTTGCCATCCTGGTTAAAATCCTTGGCCAACATTTGGATGGGTTCAGTAGGGGAGGCCCGGTAAAAAGTATTCAAACCTTCGTTGCCCAACAACAAATCGGGGTCACCGTCTTGGTCAAAATCGCCCGCGGCCAGGCTGTTCCACCAACCTTCGGAGTCGGGGGTGGTTTTGGACACAAAGCGGCCCTTTTGATTCTCCAATATCGTCAGCGGCATCCATTCACCTACCACCAGCAGATCGAGGTCTTTGTCTTGATCCACGTCCAACGAGACGGCGTCACAAACCAGGCCCAATGTTTTTAAAAAGGGTGCTACTGCCTGGCTCACATCCGTAAATCGACCACCGTCGTTGCGCAGCAAATAACTGGCAGCCGGCATGGGATAAGCCCCCGGAACCTGGCGCCCACCAATGAACAAGTCCAGGTCGCCATCTCCATCATAATCAAAAGGGTGAATGGCTTGGCTGCTCACCGCGAGGCTGGGGAACTGATTCGATTTGGTAAACTTCGCCTGCCCGTCGTTCAGCCAGAGCCTGGGTTGATAGGCATTTTTTGCGCTCAAAGGTTGCTCGTTGCCGCCAGCCACGGTCAGAATGTCCTGGTCGCCATCCCCATCGGCGTCAAAAATGGCGAGGTCTCCCGTTTCAAACCCATTGGTGTTTAAGCCCGATTGTGGATTGAAGGCGCCATTTTTTTGCTGAAGAAAAATATTGCCGGGGCTAGCCGGGTACGCGCCGCCCAAAACCACGTCGTTCAAGCCATCGCCGTTCAAATCGCCTACGGCCGCATGGGGACCATTTTTGGAGAGCATTTTGTGCAGGGCAAAGGTTTGGTTGAAATCGTTGAAATTGGACCCCTGGTGCTGGAAGGGGAGGAGTTGGGGGAGAGGTTTGAAGATTTTTGCACTGGGGGCTGTAGTTTTGACCTGTTCCTTTGCGTCAGTGTGTTTAAAGGTCAAGGTTTGATTGGCGGCTACCTTGTATTGGGTTTCCTGGAGCGTTTTGCCCCAAAGTACCTGGATGGAGTCAATGCTTTTGTTTTTACCCAAACCGATCAAAACGCCGGGTTCAACCGAAGACAAGTAACCCCGCACCGGGAAATGTTCGAACAACTGGGACTGGCCTTGCGTCCAAACTTTCAGCGCCGCACCAATGCCCTTTTGGTTGCCCATTGGCCCCTGAAAAGCGACTTTAAGGTAATTTTGTCCTTGCCGTTCCCTGCTCCGATTTTTAAATACCGAGGCTTCGGCATCCACATTGTTGACAATCAAATCCAGGTCGCCATCCTGATCCAGATCAGCGTAAGCTGCCCCATTGGCGTAGGACAATTCGTCGAGCCCCCAGGCTTTGGCCACGTTTTCAAAACCCAAATCGCCCCGGTTGCGGTATACACAATTGCGCAATTTTACCTCGGGTACTTGGGACAGCAGTTTTTCCCGCACTTCGGCCCGACTGGCATCACTGCCAAAATAAGTGGAGCCCTGGTAATAATGGATAAAGTCCAGGTCGGTGATGTTTTTACGGTAACCGGTGGTGATAAAGATGTCTTTGTGGCCATCCAGGTCCAGATCGCTGAGTAGGGTAGCCCAGCTCCAATCGGTTTTGGCCACGCCCGCCAGCAGGCCCAATTCGCTGAAGATGGGGCCATTCGCATCGTTCCCGGTATTGACTTGCAGCATATTGCGCATGTACTGCAATTCATAGCCGTACTCAGGCGAAATGCTCAGTTCTTTTTTGTCGTAATCGTGTTTGCCCAACATTTGTTTTTGACGGGCATTGTCTTCGGGCAACATGTCCAGTTGGAACAAATCAATTTT
>JAAFHQ010000399.1 GCA_013298445.1 Chitinophagales bacterium
GGCTGGCAAGGTTTTGAAGGAGTACTGATCAGAAAATGAACTACTACTTACATTTCCAACACACTGCAATTGCAGCTGAAAAACATAAGAAGTGCTGGGTTTTAAATTTTGTAAATGCAGTACCGAGTCCACAATCAGGGTATCTCTTTGCCACTCTCGCACTTCTTCTTCCCTGATCCTCCATCGGTATTGGACATTGGCTGCACCTGCATATTTGATTCGGGCAGAATAGGACAGAATTTCTTCAATGTAAAAATTTGCTGCGGAAGGTGTCGGGCAACTACTTACAGGCACAATAAGGTAGACTTCATGATCTTCCACTTCCATCACCGCGGGATCCAAGCCGCATGCTTGCACAAATTTACCACGTGAAAGGATCACACGCATTCGCGTCACTCCATTCTCCAGATTTTGGGGCAAGATGAAGACTCCATTGTGCACGCTACGTTGAATGCTGGTGCCTTGGTAGACCTTTTCATGGTCGGAAAAAACCTTATCCCGGTTGGCGTCAACCCATACTTGCCAGTACATAGTGTCCCGCGTACGGATAGAACCACCCGGTTCTAGTTGAGCGTTGAATCTGTCACCAGGTCGAATGGTCAATCCACTGAATAATCCTAGTTTGTAGCCCTTGTTGTCCCCGCTGGTATTGGTCCAATTAAAAACCTGGATACGATTGATCCAAACATTATCCTTCCCCCCGTAATTGGCACAATAAGTACCTGGGCAGCCCTGTGTTTTGACCAATTGAGTATTTGACCAATTGGAAAAACCATTGGGGCATTTTCGCCGGACTTGTACTTCAATCTGGGTGCAGGGGTTCATTTCAGATAAAGACCAGGTATTTGTTCCTAACTCCCGTAAAAACCAATTCGATTGCCCCCGAAACCGATAGCGAAGTTCATATAAGGTATCGGTGGCAAGAACGCTCCAACTTATCTTAAAGGCAGTATAAGTCGTATCATCAATGGTAATGACCGGTGCGAAACAAGTTTCAGCCGGGCATTCTTCGGGATATACCCGGAACTGAGAAAAATACTGGATTCGTGCATACTGCCCAGGGGTAAGATGTGGCTCACATTTATATGAGGAATAGGACATGATGTTATTAGGATCTGGCTTATAGAGCTCGCCCTTTGCATCGCGTAGGGTGCCAAAATACCTGCAGTTTGAATCTACCAGGCTCGTGCTACAATCTATTCCCGATAAATTAGGGTCAGCAGGGGTATCGCATACTTCATCTCCGGTTTTGTCACAATTGGGGTCATTGACCAACTCATCAGTGATTTTTTCACAATTTGATTTCCCATGAGTGTGGTAAAGGCCAAAGTAATGCCCCATTTCGTGGGTTAAAGTGGTTGTATTTAAGCTACTTCGTACAATAAATATCCCTTCAATAGCGCGATTTTGCATCGGCAAATAGGTATACCCCGCTACTGGGCCCAGATTGAAGGTGATACTTTCCGTACAATAAATATTGATTACACCTGGTGTTTTATAATCATCCCAAAGTTTATATTCTTCAGTTCGGTCAAAACGAGCATATTCCGAAAATAGCACATTGACGGGGGCATAACAGGAGAAAAACTGAATGCCCGCAGGCAAAAATTGCTTATTCAAGGTGCTCAGGGCTTGGTTGATGTCAGCCTGAGACAAACCAGCAGTTTTGCCAGAGTTGAAGGCTACAAAACGGAGTGGTACCCGTCTGACTTCACGCAATCGATTACGGGATGCCGGATCTGCCTGGAACCGTGCGATGGCTTCACGCTGCTGGTTCATCCACTGGATGGCAGCTGGATCGGGGGCGAATCCGCAAGCCGAACCAGACTGTGCGGCCAGTAGGATCGGAAACAAACAACAGAAGAGAAAAATGTAAAATTGAGGTTTCATAGGCTAGAATTTCTTTGGTGCTGGGGGCACGAATATTATTTTTTGATGAATGGAAATGGCTGATTTAAGGTCAAATGCATCTTTACTTCGTGGGTTTTCCCTGTATTGATGCAAAAATAGCTTGAATGGGTGTGTCCTTATCACACCCAGGCTATTTTTTGTTAAAAAATCCAATTAACGATCTTTACTGAGTTGGAGCCGCTCTGTGAATACTTGCTGGCCTATTTTTAATCGGAGCAAATACATTCCAGGGCTTTGATTGCTCAAGTCCAAGCTCAATGTATCACCGGCATTCACCGATGTTTTGCGGCCGAGTACTTTTTGCCCGGCAACGTTGTATACTTCCAACCAGCCTTCCAATTGGTCAGCAGGAATTTCTGCCGGGAGCAAAATGTTGAACTGGCCATTGCTGGGGTTGGGAGCAATGCGCAGAGGTAAAGATTTGCTCACAGTTTTGCTGAGAACGCCAGGTTGCCAAGGTTCGTAATAATCTGGCATGTAAATGGTATCCGACCAGGGGCTTACACTTTGATCGGGGCAAATGATGCGGAATTGAAAGGCACTTAAACGATAAACTTCAGTTTTTTGGTTGGCAGGCCTAATTAAGCCCCTGTAATAACTTGGCACCCAACGCCCATTTTTGAGTTCAAATTCCCGGATTCCCCAGCGGTAGGTTTCTGGCAAACGGCAAGAAATCTTCGCATGGCTACTCAAGTTTGAAGCATCAATTTGTAACAGACTGGTATCCGGTTTTATTCCACATTGTGTCGTTGTGGTACTTAGGTATATTTTTTGCAAAAAGGAATCCAGGGCACTTTGGGCACATTTTACGACCATTTCCACTTCGTAATTGCTTGAAGGCTTGAGGTTTCGTAATAAGGCCTTTTTTTGATTTCCAGTAGAAAGCGTTGTCCAGTTCAAGCTGTCCCGCATACGATACCTCCAATTGTATACCAGCGCAGTAGTATCATAAGGCTGATTTCCGAAATAGGCTTCAATCGTAGCGGAGGAATCTTGCGGGGAAATCTCAAAAACATCAATTCCACCAGAAACAGGGAGCGAACAACTTGTGGTTCGATATGTGATAGGATTCGACCAAGGCAGTTGAGTTCCATCAAAACAATATCCACGTACACTTATTTCATAGGTAGTTCCAGGTGGGAGGTTTTGGAAGTACCTTGACCATTGGCCCAAACTAAGAAGCGTATCGTAACGGGTTGAATCCTGTTGGCGAATCCGCATTTGGTAAGGTACCGATTCATCAAAATCTGGCAACTCAATCCGTACCCAGGTCTTGGTTGCAAAAATTTCAATCCTGGATTCATCAATCTCCACGCAGGAAAGGGGTAAAGATTTTGTTTCAATCACCGTAATTGGATTTAAACTATCCTGCTTACAAAATACCTGGAGTCGGATTTCATAGGTTTTCCCGGGCGTCATACCCCTCAATATCCCAGAAGGTTCTGTGGTTCTCAGCGGCTCAGACCAGATTCCCTGACCTTTTTCCCGGAAGGACCAACTGTAACTTGCTTGGGATTCAACAGTAGGAGCAGCTGAGATCCAGCTGATTTGAAAGGAAGGATAAGCAGCAAAAAAATAACTGAAATGGCTGGTAGCAGCAGGATTGACTTGTGGACAATTCGATGCTGCCAATATTTTACTTTTTGACCAGGCACTCCATTGGTCTTTTTCACATTCCCAGCGCAGTTGGACTTCAAATGATTCCGCAAAAAGGGTATCCACGTAGAAAAAGCTTTGATAGGTAGTGTATTCCTTCCAGGTCGTACTCCCAACGACGCGGACTCGCCATTGATACTGAGTACCATAGCGTGGGTAACTAAACTCAGTTCTTTGTAAAAAAATGTTCCTTTGGATACGAATGGAGTCAAAAATGGGTCCAGCACAGCGCAATGGCTCGGTTCTGAAGTTTTTGGAAGCACTCCACTCACTTTGGGTACCGTTTTGACAAAGGACTGACAACTGTGCTTCCATTTCACGATCATAAAACTCAAAATCCAGGGTATCCTTGCTGCGATTTGAAAAATAAATCCAGTTTTGCTCACCTTTAGGGCGGAAGCGCCAGGAATAGGCGGCAGCCGAAAGGTTCGTAGCAAAAGTGTACTTAAGCCCATCAATTGATTCTATCAAAATGTTTTCCACTTTAGGGCTGTCACAAACCGGGGTAGGCGTTTTAAAAACTGCCGGTTCTGACCACGGACTGAATACTTCCTGATAACATTGGAGTTGTACTCTTGCCACATAAGTATTGCGGACTTTTAGGCCGCGAACCAACATCGTATCATACAATAAATGCTCATATAGTTGCACAACTGCACCGAACTCATCCCGCACCTCCAAATGATAGGAAATATTGGTTGGCCGCTTGACAATGATGCGGGCACTGCTGTCGGTAATGGCTTCAATGAGGACGTTCTGAGGAGCAAGGGCAGTACAAACAGCTTGGCCTTCTTCAAGAGAGAAATCGTAATCTTCCACTTCCAGCACTTTAGCACTTTGTTCACAGGAGCCCACAAAACCTGTTTTAGAAAGCACTAGCCTCAACCTTTGCAGGCCACGCTCTGCATCATAAGGGAGAAGAATATTCCCTTTTGGCTGAGTCCTTTGGAGCGATTTTGCCTGAAATACCTTTTCTTTTGCATCTTCAAAATCACCATCGCCATTGGCATCCACCCAAATTTGCCAATACATCGTGTCTTGAATGCGGGGCACCCCTCCGAGTTCTAGTTGTAAGGCGTAAGACGTTACGGATTTGAGTACCAGTTCAGTTGCTGACTTTTGAAGATAGCCATTGTTATTCCCGGATTGGTGAGTCCAGGTCCCAATACTGATCTTATTGATCCATACATTGGTGCGGGTTCCTTTGCTCACGCAATAGTTTGATCCTGTTTGAGCAACAGACCAAAAAGGCAGACAGCATAACACTATGCTGTAGAATAGGGCTGAGGAGTAGATCAACTTCATGGAGTTATAATTTGATGCGTAATTCTTAGAGCTTAAAAATAATATTAAATTTCTTAATAATCGGATGCACAGGGTTATCAAAATGTAAACAAAAAAAGCCTTTTGGCAAAAAAAATTACCAAAAGGCTTTTAAACAATTGTTTGTCAAATTATTACACCGCAGCAAATCCCTGTTCCAAATCCGCCTTGATGTCATCAATGTGCTCAATGCCCAAGGAAATGCGCAACAAATTAGGCAATACTCCTGCTGCTGCCTGCTCCGCCTCATCCAATTGGGAGTGTGTTGTTGCAGAAGGTTGGATGATCAGGGTTTTGGAGTCACCTACGTTGGCCAGGTGACTGGTCAGGGTAAGGTTGTCCACAAATTTGGTGGCTTTTTCTTTTCCTCCTTTCAGCGTGAAGCTCAGCACCCCGCCAAAACCATTCTTCAGGTATTTTTTAGCCCGATCGTGGCTTTCGTGGCTCTTCAAGCCTGGGTACCATACTTTTTCAACTTGTGGATGTGCTTCCAGCCATTCAGCCAAGGCCTGGGCGTTTTCACAGGTGCGATCGACGCGCAAGGAAAGAGTCTCCAAACCTTGCAAGAACAGGAAGGAGTTGAAAGGACTCAGGGCAGGACCCCAGTCGCGCAACCCTTCTACGCGGCAACGAATGGCAAAAGCAATGTTGCCAAAAGGCCCTTTGTCGCCAAAAACATCCCAAAATACCAAGCCGTGGTAGCCTTCAGAAGGCTCTGTAAATTGTGGGAATTTGCCGTTGCCCCAGTTGTAGTTGCCTGCATCCACAATCACACCACCAATGCTGGTGCCGTGGCCGCCGATCCACTTGGTCGCCGATTCTACCACCACTGCTGCACCCCATTCGATTGGGCGGCAGAGGTAGCCACAGGCGCCAAAAGTATTGTCGACGATCAG